>NZ_JBEXCS010000002.1:0-241563 GCF_040605395.1 Streptomyces sp. NPDC005648
GCCCGGGGCCGCGGCCGCGGGTCGGGCCCCCGGCGCGCCCCCCTTTGCCGGCTAATTCGGCTATGGCGGTCCCGCTCACATTTCATCGGTCGCGGGGCCCGTCTGCTGTGCGGGCGGACTTCTCCGTACGGCTTCTCCGTACGACTGTCAGTGCTCTGGGTTAGCGTGCGAGCACGGCGATCGCTTGGGGGACGAATGAAGAGCACGACCGTGTGCCGCGCGGCCGTCTGGATCGCGGTGGTGATCGGACTCTCGGGTACGGCCACCTGCACCGGTGGCGGCTCGTCCGGCGATCCGGGCCGGGGCGACAGGGCGAGAAGCGGGGGCGCCGCGCACGCCGACTTCGCCGCCGTCCTGCGCCGTACCGAGAACTCCACCGACCGGGCGAGGTCGGTCAGGGTCCACTCCACGACCTCCATCGGCTCCGAGCTGTCCATGACGGCGGACGGCGTCCTCGGCTGGAGCGGCGGCACCACGGGCACGGTCACCATCACCTACACCAGCGGCACCGCCGCCGACCTGATGCGCCGGCTCGGCACCACCTCGATGGAGGCCCGCTACCTGCGGGACGCCTACTACGCGCGCCTGGGCGAGAAGTTCGCCGAGCAGTCCGGCGGCAGGCACTGGATCCGCTACGGCTACGACGACCTCGCCGGCCTCGGCGGCGGGGCCGGCGCCGAGCTGCGCAGCCAGCTGCGGACCACCACGCCCCACCAGTCGGTGAAGCTTCTGCTGGCCTCCCAGGACGTCCGCGAGGTCGGCGAGGAGAAGGTGCGGGGTGAGGCCACCACGCACTACAGGGGCACGCTGGACGTCGCCGACCTCGTCGACGGCTCCCTGAAGAAGCAGCTCACCGAGGCCGGTGTCACCACCGAGACGGTCGACATCTGGGTCGACGCCAAGGACCTGCTGGTCAAGAAGGTCGAGAAGGGCCGGACGACGAGCGGCGCCTACAGCCAGACCGCCTACTACAGCGACTACGGCGTGAAGGTCTCCGCGACCAGGCCGCCCGCGAGCGACACCGAGGACTTCAAGCAGCTGCTGAGGAAAACCGGCGGGACAGGATCGACGTCCTGAGGCTAGGCTCGGGCCTCATCTGTGTATCGACCATGTGTTCTATGGGGGGAAGCTATGGGGATTTCTGTACGGGGTTCGGCGCGTCGTGGGGCGACGGGTGCCGCTCTCGCCGCTCTGGCGCTCGCCGGGGGTGCCGTCGGCTGTCAGAAGGGCGACTCCGCCGAGTCGCCCGCGATGACGCCCGCGGCGGCCGTCGCCAAGGCCGCGAAGAACAGTGAGGCCATCACCTCGCTGCGCTACAGGATGGCCGGGAAGGTGCCGGGGGCGGGCCGGGTCACCGCCGAGGCCGCGATGAGCATGAAGCCGCAGGCCATGAGCATGAAGATGACGGCCCCCGACCAGGCGGCCACCGGCCCGGTCGAGATCCGTCTCGTCGACAAGGTCATGTACATAGGCGGGAACGCCTCCATGACCAAGGAGATGGGCGGCAAGAGCTGGATCAAGTTCGACATGTCCGCGCTCGGCGCCGGCCAGGGGCTGAACACCTCGCAGCTGGGCGCCGGCCAGGCCGACCAGAACCCGGCCGCCTCCTCCTCCTTCCTCACCGGCTCCAAGGACGTGAAGAAGGTCGGCACCGAGACCGTCGAGGGCGTGAAGACCACCCACTACAAGGGCACGGTCACCGTGGACCAGCTCAAGGCCTCCCTCAAGGGCGGCAGCAAGGCCGTACGGGAGCAGCGCGAGAAGGCGCTGGAGGGGTACGAGAAGCTCGGCGTCGACTCCTTCGCCATGGACATGTGGATCGACGGCGACAACCACACCAAGCAGTTCCGGATGCGTGGCGACGGCGACAAGGGCCCGCTGGACCTGACGATCACCTTCCTCGGCATCAACGAGCCGGTGAAGGTCACCGCCCCGCCGGCCAAGGACACCGCCGACCTCGCCCAGATGATGAAGGACGCCCAGGGCTGAGCCGTACGGGCGGATTTGCTCGACGGCCGCCCGGTCCCGTACTCTCCTACAGAAGCCAAAGACCGCTGGTCGTTGCCGTGTGCTCGCAAGAGGGCTCGGTGGCCGAAGGATCCGCTGAACCGCGGACGACCCGCGCAGGTGACTGTGGAAGTGCTCCCGGTCGGCCCCTGTCCCAGGGGATGCCCGGTCGAGCTACGCCCCGTGCGCCTGCGCCGGGGCGTTTCGTTTTCCCCAGCCCCTTCCGAGCGGTCGTTCACCACCCGGAAGGAGGCCGACGCTCATGGCAAGGCCCGACAAGGCTGCCGCGGTAGCCGAGCTCACGGAGCAGTTCCGTAGCTCGAACGCCGCCGTGCTGACCGAGTACCGGGGTCTCACCGTGGCGCAGCTCAAGACGCTGCGCCGTTCGCTCGGTGAAGACGCCCAGTACGCCGTGGTGAAGAACACGCTGACCAAGATTGCGGCCAACGAGGCCGGGATCTCCACGCTCGACGACCTGTTCAACGGTCCGACGGCGGTCGCCTTCATCACCGGTGACCCGGTGACGTCGGCGAAGGGTCTTCGTGACTTCGCCAAGGACAACCCGAACCTCGTCATCAAGGGCGGTGTCCTTGACGGCAAGGCGCTGTCCGCCGACGAGATCAAGAAGCTTGCGGACCTCGAGTCCCGCGAGGTTCTGCTCAGCAAGCTGGCCGGTGCCTTCAAGTCGAAGCAGTCTCAGGCTGCCTCCGTCTTCCAGGCGCTGCCTTCGAAGTTCGTCCGCACCGCGGAGGCGCTTCGTGCCAAGCAGGCCGAGCAGGGCGGTGCCGAGTAACTCGGCTCGCACAGTGACCGAGGCCGCCTGATGCGGCCACGGTCGACGCGGGCCGACCGTACGCCCGCCGACATGTACATCCGGCACCAGCCGAATTAGTGGAAGGATCGCCCGACATGGCGACGAAGCTGTCCCAGGACGAGCTGCTCGAGCAGTTCGAGAACCTCACCCTCATCGAGCTCTCCGAGTTCGTGAAGGCGTTCGAGGAGAAGTTCGACGTCACCGCCGCCGCCGCGGTCGCCGTTGCGGGCCCCGCCGCCCCCGGCGCCCCGGTCGAGGCCGCCGAGGAGCAGGACGAGTTCGACGTCGTCCTCACCGGCGCCGGCGAGAAGAAGATCCAGGTCATCAAGGTCGTGCGTGAGCTCACCTCCCTGGGCCTCAAGGAGGCCAAGGACCTGGTCGACGGTGCGCCGAAGCCTGTTCTGGAGAAGGTCAACAAGGAGGCCGCTGAGAAGGCCGCCGAGTCCCTCAAGGGCGCGGGTGCGTCCGTCGAGGTCAAGTAAGACCTCTCACAGCCGTGGGCTGTAAGTCACAGCCCCCAGGGCTGTAACGCGTAAGCACTGAAGAGCGATCATCCATCCGGGTGGTCGCTCTTCGGCGTTCCTGGGGGCGCGGCCACGGTTGCCTTGCGGCCTCGAGGGCGAGGGGTATGGTGATCTTCGTCGTGTCTCCCGGCGGCCCGAGTTCGGGCTGGGGGGCCTTGACGAACCGCACGCAGCGCGCAATTCTCAGGACGCGTCGCCAGAACGGTCCGAATCCGAGGCATGGATCGGCGACGAAGAGGGCAGTATCAACGTGCGTTGAATGGGCAGGCATGCCAAGGGCGTTGAGGACAACGAGGGTCACAGAAAATCGGGGCTGGACATCAGTGCGCCAAGTGGCTACACTGACCCTTTGCGCTGCCTGTTAGCTGTCCCCTGCCCGTCACCAGGGGTCTGCCCTCGCCTCAGCACTAACGACTGGACCGTCTCTGACCTGGCCCGAAAGCCAAGTTCGGAGGGGCCTGTCCATTGTGCGGCGGTGAGGGGCCGGGGAGCGCGTAGTGAGTCCGAGCCCTCGGAAGGACCCCCTCTTGGCCGCCTCGCGCACTGCCTCGAACGCGAATATGAACAACGGCGCCAGCACTGCCCCGCTGCGCATCTCCTTTGCAAAGATCAAGGAGCCCCTCGAGGTTCCCAACCTGCTCGCGCTGCAGACCGAGAGCTTTGACTGGCTGCTCGGCAACACCGCTTGGCAGAGTCGGGTCGAGGAGGCTCTGGAGTCCGGTCAGGACGTCCCCACCAAGTCCGGTCTGGAGGAGATCTTCGAGGAGATCTCCCCGATCGAGGACTTCTCCGGGTCGATGTCGCTGACGTTCCGCGACCACCGTTTCGAGCCTCCGAAGAACAGCATCGACGAGTGCAAGGACCGCGACTTCACGTACGCGGCCCCGCTCTTCGTGACGGCCGAGTTCACCAACAACGAGACCGGCGAGATCAAGTCCCAGACGGTCTTCATGGGCGACTTCCCGCTCATGACCCACAAGGGCACCTTCGTCATCAACGGCACCGAGCGTGTCGTGGTGTCCCAGCTGGTCCGCTCGCCGGGCGTCTACTTCGACTCCTCCATCGACAAGACGTCCGACAAGGACATCTTCTCCGCCAAGATCATCCCGTCCCGGGGTGCCTGGCTGGAGATGGAGATCGACAAGCGCGACATGGTCGGTGTCCGTATCGACCGCAAGCGCAAGCAGTCCGTGACCGTCCTGCTCAAGGCTCTCGGTTGGACCACCGAGCAGATCCTGGAGGAGTTCGGCGAGTACGAGTCGATGCGCGCCACCCTGGAGAAGGACCACACCCAGGGCCAGGACGACGCGCTGCTCGACATCTACCGCAAGCTGCGTCCGGGCGAGCCCCCCACGCGTGAGGCCGCGCAGACGCTGCTCGAGAACCTGTACTTCAACCCCAAGCGCTACGACCTCGCAAAGGTCGGCCGCTACAAGGTCAACAAGAAGCTGGGTGCGGAGGCTCCGCTGGACGCGGGCATCCTGACCGTCGAGGACATCATCTCGACGATCAAGTACCTGGTGAAGCTGCACGCGGGCGAGACCGAGACGGTCGGCGACAGCGGTGTGAACATCGTCGTCGAGACCGACGACATCGACCACTTCGGCAACCGTCGTCTGCGCAGCGTCGGCGAGCTCATCCAGAACCAGGTCCGTACGGGTCTGGCTCGTATGGAGCGCGTCGTCCGTGAGCGCATGACGACCCAGGACGTCGAGGCGATCACGCCGCAGACCCTGATCAACATCCGGCCGGTCGTCGCCTCCATCAAGGAGTTCTTCGGCACCAGCCAGCTGTCGCAGTTCATGGACCAGAACAACCCGCTGTCGGGTCTCACCCACAAGCGCCGTCTGTCGGCTCTTGGCCCGGGTGGTCTCTCCCGTGAGCGGGCCGGCTTCGAGGTCCGTGACGTGCACCCCTCGCACTACGGCCGTATGTGCCCGATCGAGACGCCCGAAGGCCCGAACATCGGCCTGATCGGTTCGCTCGCCTCCTACGGACGCGTCAACGCGTTCGGCTTCGTGGAGACGCCGTACCGCAAGGTCGTCGACGGTGTCGTTTCCGACGAGGTCGACTACCTGACCGCCGACGAAGAGGACCGCTTCGTCATCGCGCAGGCCAACGCCACGCTCGACGACGGCATGCGCTTCACCGAGAACCGCGTCCTGGTCCGCCGTCGTGGCGGCGAGGTCGACTACGTCCCCGGTGACGACGTCGACTACATGGACGTCTCGCCGCGCCAGATGGTGTCGGTCGCGACCGCCATGATCCCGTTCCTGGAGCACGACGACGCCAACCGTGCCCTCATGGGCGCGAACATGATGCGTCAGGCCGTGCCCCTCATCAAGTCCGAGGCGCCGCTCGTCGGCACCGGCATGGAGTACCGCTCCGCGGTCGACGCCGGCGACGTCGTCAAGGCCGAGAAGGCGGGTGTGGTCCAGGAGGTCTCCGCGGACTACATCACCACCGCCAATGACGACGGCACGTACATCACGTACCGCCTGGCCAAGTTCGCCCGCTCCAACCAGGGCACCTCGGTCAACCAGAAGGTCATCATCGACGAGGGCGACCGCGTCATCGAGGGCCAGGTCCTCGCCGACGGCGCGGCCACCGAGAACGGCGAGATGGCGCTCGGCAAGAACCTGCTCGTGGCGTTCATGCCGTGGGAGGGTCACAACTACGAGGACGCGATCATCCTGTCGCAGCGCCTCGTGCAGGACGACGTCCTCTCCTCGATCCACATCGAGGAGCACGAGGTCGACGCCCGTGACACCAAGCTCGGCCCCGAGGAGATCACCCGGGACATCCCGAACGTCTCCGAGGAGGTCCTCGCCGACCTCGACGAGCGCGGCATCATCCGCATCGGTGCCGAGGTCATCGCCGGCGACATCCTCGTCGGCAAGGTGACCCCGAAGGGTGAGACCGAGCTGACGCCGGAGGAGCGCCTGCTGCGCGCGATCTTCGGTGAGAAGGCCCGTGAGGTCCGTGACACCTCGCTGAAGGTGCCGCACGGCGAGACCGGCAAGGTCATCGGCGTCCGCGTCTTCGACCGCGAGGAGGGCGACGAGCTTCCCCCCGGTGTCAACCAGCTGGTGCGCGTGTACGTGGCGCAGAAGCGCAAGATCACCGACGGTGACAAGCTCGCCGGCCGCCACGGCAACAAGGGTGTCATCTCCAAGATCCTGCCGATCGAGGACATGCCGTTCCTGGAGGACGGCACCCCGGTCGACATCATCCTGAACCCGCTGGGTGTCCCGTCCCGAATGAACCCGGGACAGGTCCTGGAGATCCACCTCGGCTGGCTCGCCAGCCGCGGCTGGGACGTCTCCGGCCTCGCGGACGATTGGGCGCAGCGCCTCCAGGCGATCGGCGCCGACCAGGTCGACCCGGGCACGAACGTCGCGACCCCCGTCTTCGACGGTGCGCGCGAGGACGAGCTCGCGGGTCTGCTGAACCACACCATCCCGAACCGCGACGGCGAGCGCATGGTGCAGCCGACCGGTAAGGCGAGGCTGTTCGACGGCCGCTCCGGTGAGCCGTTCCCGGACCCGATCTCGATCGGGTACATGTACATCCTCAAGCTGCACCACCTGGTCGACGACAAGCTGCACGCCCGTTCGACCGGCCCGTACTCGATGATCACCCAGCAGCCGCTGGGTGGTAAGGCCCAGTTCGGTGGCCAGCGGTTCGGCGAGATGGAGGTGTGGGCGCTGGAGGCTTACGGCGCCGCGTACGCCCTCCAGGAGCTGCTGACCATCAAGTCCGACGACGTCACCGGCCGCGTGAAGGTCTACGAGGCCATCGTCAAGGGCGAGAACATCCCCGAGCCCGGCATCCCCGAGTCCTTCAAGGTGCTCATCAAGGAGATGCAGTCCCTGTGCCTCAACGTGGAGGTGCTGTCCTCGGACGGTATGTCCATCGAGATGCGCGACACCGACGAGGACGTCTTCCGCGCGGCGGAAGAGCTCGGCATCGACCTGTCCCGGCGCGAGCCGAGCAGCGTCGAAGAGGTCTGACGGGAGTCCGGCCGGAGGACCTGGTGAGGAACCTCCGGCCGGCCCCTGGACCCCCGTTTCAGACCCCAAGACTTACAACCCTGAGAGGGATTGACGCATAGTGCTCGACGTCAACTTCTTCGACGAGCTCCGGATCGGTCTGGCCACCGCTGACGACATCCGTCAGTGGAGCCACGGCGAGGTCAAGAAGCCCGAGACCATCAACTACCGCACCCTCAAGCCCGAGAAGGACGGACTCTTCTGCGAGAAGATCTTCGGTCCGACCCGGGACTGGGAGTGCTACTGCGGCAAGTACAAGCGTGTCCGCTTCAAGGGCATCATCTGTGAGCGCTGTGGCGTCGAGGTCACTCGCGCCAAGGTGCGCCGTGAGCGGATGGGCCACATCGAGCTGGCCGCTCCCGTCACCCACATCTGGTACTTCAAGGGCGTTCCGTCGCGGCTGGGCTACCTGCTCGACCTCGCCCCCAAGGACCTCGAGAAGGTCATCTACTTCGCGGCGTACATGATCACGTACGTCGACGAGGAGCGCCGTACCCGCGACCTGCCCTCCCTGGAGGCGCATGTCTCCGTGGAGCGCCAGCAGGTCGAGAACCGCCGGGACGCCGACCTGGAGGCCCGCGCCAAGAAGCTCGAGTCCGACCTGGCCGAGCTCGAGGCCGAGGGTGCCAAGGCCGATGTGCGCCGCAAGGTGCGCGAGGGTGCCGAGCGTGAGATGAAGCAGCTGCGCGACCGTTCGCAGCGCGAGATCGACCGCCTCGACGAGGTGTGGACCCGCTTCAAGAACCTCAAGGTCCAGGACCTGGAGGGCGACGAGCTCCTCTACCGCGAGCTGCGTGACCGCTTCGGCACGTACTTCGACGGTTCGATGGGTGCCGCGGCGCTGCAGAAGCGCCTGGAGTCCTTCGACCTCGACGAGGAGGCCGAGCGTCTCCGCGAGATCATCCGCACCGGCAAGGGCCAGAAGAAGACCCGCGCCCTGAAGCGGCTGAAGGTCGTGTCCGCGTTCCTGCAGACCTCCAACAGCCCCAAGGGCATGGTCCTCGACTGCGTTCCGGTCATCCCGCCGGACCTCCGCCCGATGGTGCAGCTGGACGGTGGCCGCTTCGCGACCTCCGACCTGAACGACCTGTACCGCCGTGTGATCAACCGCAACAACCGTCTGAAGAGGCTCCTCGACCTCGGCGCGCCCGAGATCATCGTCAACAACGAGAAGCGCATGCTTCAGGAGGCCGTTGACGCCCTCTTCGACAACGGTCGTCGCGGTCGTCCGGTGACCGGCCCCGGCAACCGCCCGCTGAAGTCCCTCAGCGACATGCTGAAGGGCAAGCAGGGCCGTTTCCGTCAGAACCTGCTCGGCAAGCGTGTGGACTACTCCGCGCGTTCCGTGATCGTCGTCGGTCCGCAGCTGAAGCTGCACCAGTGCGGTCTGCCGAAGGCCATGGCGCTGGAGCTCTTCAAGCCGTTCGTGATGAAGCGCCTGGTCGACCTGAACCACGCGCAGAACATCAAGAGCGCCAAGCGCATGGTGGAGCGCGGCCGCACGGTCGTGTACGACGTCCTCGAAGAGGTCATCGCCGAGCACCCGGTTCTGCTGAACCGTGCTCCCACCCTGCACCGCCTGGGCATCCAGGCCTTCGAGCCGCAGCTGGTCGAAGGCAAGGCCATCCAGATCCACCCGCTCGTCTGCACCGCGTTCAACGCGGACTTCGACGGCGACCAGATGGCCGTACACCTGCCGCTGTCCGCGGAGGCGCAGGCCGAGGCCCGCATCCTGATGCTGTCCTCGAACAACATCCTGAAGCCGGCCGACGGTCGCCCCGTCACCATGCCGACCCAGGACATGGTGCTCGGTCTGTTCTTCCTCACCACCGACGGCGAGCTGCGTGACACCAAGGGCGAGGGCCGGTCCTTCGGCTCCACGGCCGAGGCGATCATGGCGTTCGACGCCGGTGAGCTCGCGCTGCAGTCCGCGGTCGACATCCGCTTCCCGGTGGGCACCATCCCGCCGCGCGGCTGGACCCCGCCGGCGCGGGAGGAGGGCGAGCCCGAGTGGCAGCAGGGGGACACCTTCCGCCTGCGCACCACCCTGGGCCGCGCGCTCTTCAACGAGCTGCTGCCCGAGGACTACCCGTTCGTCGACTACTCGGTGGGCAAGAAGCAGCTCTCCGAGATCGTCAACGACCTGGCCGAGCGCTACCCCAAGGTCATCGTGGCGGCGACGCTCGACAACCTGAAGGCGGCCGGCTTCTACTGGGCGACCCGTTCCGGTGTCACCGTGGCCATCTCCGACGTCGTCGTTCCCGAGGCGAAGAAGGAGATCGTCAAGGGCTACGAGGCGCAGGACGAGAAGGTCCAGAAGCAGTACGAGCGCGGTCTGATCACCAAGGAAGAGCGCACTCAGGAGCTCATCGCGATCTGGACCAAGGCGACCAACGAGGTCGCCGAGGCGATGAACGCGAACTTCCCCAAGACGAACCCCATCTTCATGATGGTTGACTCGGGTGCCCGAGGAAACATGATGCAGATGAGGCAGATCGCCGGTATGCGTGGTCTGGTGTCGAACGCGAAGAACGAGACCATCCCGCGTCCGATCAAGGCGTCCTTCCGTGAGGGCCTGTCCGTGCTGGAGTACTTCATCTCCACGCACGGTGCCCGTAAGGGTCTGGCCGACACCGCCCTGCGTACCGCCGACTCGGGTTACCTGACCCGTCGTCTGGTGGACGTCTCGCAGGACGTCATCATCCGCGAGGAGGACTGCGGTACCGACCGCGGCCTCAAGCTCGCGATCGCCGAGCGCGGCGCCGACGGCGTCCTGCGCAAGGCGGACGACGTCGAGACCTCCGTGTACGCGCGCTGCCTCGCCGAGGACATCGTGGTCGACGGCAAGGTGCTGGCTCCGGCCGGTACCGACCTCGGTGACGTGCTCATCGACGAGCTGGTCAAGCACGGTGTCGAGACGGTCAAGACCCGCTCGGTCCTGACCTGCGAGTCCCAGGTCGGCACCTGCGCCATGTGCTACGGCCGCTCCCTGGCCACCGGCAAGCTGGTCGACATCGGTGAGGCGGTCGGCATCATCGCCGCCCAGTCCATCGGTGAGCCCGGCACCCAGCTGACGATGCGTACCTTCCACACCGGTGGTGTGGCCGGTGACGACATCACCCAGGGTCTGCCGCGTGTCGTCGAGCTCTTCGAGGCCCGTACCCCGAAGGGTGTCGCCCCGATCTCCGAGGCCTCCGGACGTGTCCGGATCGAGGAGACCGAGAAGACGAAGAAGATCGTCGTCACCCCGGACGACGGCAGCGACGAGACGGCGTACCCGATCTCGAAGCGTGCCCGTCTCCTGGTCAGCGAGGGCGAGCACGTCGAGGTGGGCCAGAAGCTCACCGTGGGTGCCACCAACCCGCACGACGTGCTGCGCATCCTGGGCCAGCGCGCCGTCCAGGTCCACCTGGTCGGCGAGGTCCAGAAGGTCTACAACTCGCAGGGTGTGTCGATCCACGACAAGCACATCGAGATCATCATCCGGCAGATGCTGCGCCGGGTGACGATCATCGAGTCCGGCGACGCCGAGCTGCTGCCCGGCGAGCTGGTCGAGCGCTCGAAGTTCGAGGTCGAGAACCGTCGTGTGGTCCAGGAGGGCGGTCACCCGGCCTCCGGCCGTCCGCAGCTGATGGGTATCACGAAGGCGTCGCTGGCGACGGAGTCGTGGCTGTCCGCGGCCTCCTTCCAGGAGACGACCCGAGTCCTGACGGACGCGGCGATCAACGCCAAGTCCGACAGCCTCATCGGTCTGAAGGAGAACGTCATCATCGGTAAGCTCATCCCGGCCGGTACGGGTCTGTCCCGCTACCGCAACATCCGGGTGGAGCCGACCGAGGAGGCCAAGGCCGCGATGTACTCGGCCGTCGGCTACGACGACATCGACTACTCGCCCTTCGGCACGGGCTCCGGCCAGGCGGTCCCGCTGGAGGACTACGACTACGGTCCGTACAACCAGTAAGACCTGCGTCCACTGAGGGGCGGTCACTCCATCGCGGAGTGGCCGCCCTTCGGCGTGCGGCGGCCCTGGGGGCGGCCCAGGCGGCCGTGGGGCCGTCGACGGGGGTCCGGCGGGGTGGTGGCCGGGCCGGGGCGGCAGGAGGGGTCTCGGTGGGTTCTGTTCGGTGGGCCGGTGCCGGCGGTGGCCGGAAGTCGGTGGGGGTGGGTGGGAACCGGTGTCGGAAGCCGGGCGTTAGAGGATGATGGAAGGCGTTCATTCGCTTTTGGGGGGAGGCGCCCGTGTCGCACCCGCAGCCCTGGCAGCCGTGGCAGTCAGGACAAGGTGTCCCGCAGCCCTGGCAGGGGCAGAGCGCGCCCGCCATGCTGGCCTCGCACGCCGACCGTGAGCGGGCCGTCGATGTGCTCAGAGCGGGGTACGGGGAGGGGCGGCTGGAGCACGCGGAGTTCGAGAAGCGGGTGGCGCGGGCGTATGCCGCGCGGACCGTGGGCGAGCTGGCGCTGCTCGTCGCCGATCTGCCTCAGGGCCCGGTGCCGGTGAACCAGGTCGCGCCGCCGGTGCCCGCGACCTTTCTGCCCGCCGTGCCGCCGACCAACGGGAAGGCGGTCGGGGCCATGGTGTGCGGGGTGCTCACCTTCGTGACCGCGGGGCTGACCGGGATTCCGGCGGTCATCCTCGGCCACACCGCCCGCACCGAGATGCAGCACAGCGGTGAGCGCGGTGAGGGACTGGCCATGACCGGGCTGGTGCTGGGGTGGCTCTCGGTCGCCGGATGGGTGCTGATCATCACCGTTCTGATCGCCGCGGCGATCGCCTCCGCGTGACCCGTGGGGGAGGGCGGGGTGGCCCGGCGGGTAGCTTCCGAGCGTGACCAGGACGTGAAATCGAAGATCACGTACGGCGTAGGGGCTTGACATGTTCCGTATACCGATGCGGGCCGGGCCCATTTGTTTTGACCGTAGCGTTTGAGGTAGGTACGCTCAGACCTTGTGCCTGGGGTGTGCCCTGGCTCTCGTGCGTGCCATCAACCGCATGGCGAGCCGTCACAAGGCCACCGCAATCTGTGCTCTTTTCGCCTCGCGGCGGGAGTCCGCCGGATTCGACACACCCGACCGCGTGGGTCGGCGAAGTTCCAGGTTAGCTGTACCCATCGGCACACAGAAACCGGAGAAGTAGTGCCTACGATCCAGCAGCTGGTCCGCAAGGGCCGGCAGGACAAGGTCGAGAAGAACAAGACGCCCGCACTCGAGGGTTCCCCTCAGCGTCGTGGCGTCTGCACGCGTGTGTTCACGACCACCCCGAAGAAGCCGAACTCGGCCCTGCGTAAGGTCGCGCGTGTGCGTCTGACCAGCGGGATCGAGGTCACCGCTTACATTCCGGGTGAGGGACACAACCTGCAGGAGCACTCCATCGTGCTCGTGCGCGGCGGCCGTGTGAAGGACCTGCCCGGTGTTCGCTACAAGATCATCCGTGGTTCCCTCGACACCCAGGGTGTCAAGAACCGCAAGCAGGCCCGCAGCCGCTACGGCGCCAAGAAGGAGAAGTAAGAATGCCTCGTAAGGGCCCTGCCCCGAAGCGCCCGGTCATCATCGACCCGGTCTACGGTTCTCCTCTTGTCACGTCGCTCATCAACAAGGTGCTGCTGAACGGCAAGCGCTCCACCGCCGAGCGCATCGTGTACGGCGCCATGGAGGGCCTGCGCGAGAAGACCAGCAACGACCCGGTCATCACGCTGAAGCGCGCGCTGGAGAACATCAAGCCGACCCTCGAGGTCAAGTCCCGCCGTGTCGGTGGCGCCACCTACCAGGTGCCGGTCGAGGTCAAGCCCGGCCGCGCCAACACCCTGGCGCTGCGCTGGCTGGTCGGTTACTCCCGCGCCCGTCGCGAGAAGACCATGACCGAGCGTCTGCTCAACGAGCTTCTCGACGCTTCGAACGGCCTCGGTGCGGCCGTCAAGAAGCGCGAGGACACGCACAAGATGGCCGAGTCCAACAAGGCCTTCGCGCACTACCGCTGGTAGTCGCTACCCACATCGAGACCGAGAGAAGACTGAAGCCTTATGGCTACCACTTCACTTGACCTGGCCAAGGTCCGCAACATCGGGATCATGGCCCACATCGACGCGGGCAAGACGACCACCACCGAGCGGATCCTGTTCTACACCGGCGTTTCGTACAAGATCGGTGAGGTCCACGACGGCGCTGCCACCATGGACTGGATGGAGCAGGAGCAGGAGCGTGGCATCACGATCACCTCTGCTGCCACCACCTGTCACTGGCCGCTCGAAGACGTCGACCACACCATCAACATCATCGACACGCCGGGCCACGTCGACTTCACCGTCGAGGTGGAGCGTTCGCTGCGCGTGCTCGACGGTGCCGTGACGGTGTTCGACGGCGTCGCCGGTGTCGAGCCCCAGTCCGAGACGGTGTGGCGTCAGGCGGACCGCTACGGCGTTCCGCGTATCTGCTTCGTCAACAAGCTCGACCGCACGGGCGCCGAGTTCCACCGCTGCGTGGACATGATCTCGGACCGCCTGGGCGCTCAGCCGATCGTCATGCAGCTCCCGATCGGTGCCGAGGCCGACTTCAAGGGCGTCGTCGACCTCGTGACGATGAAGGCCCTGGTCTGGTCCGCCGAGGCCACCAAGGGCGAGATGTACGACACCGTCGACATCCCGGCCACGCACGTCGAGGCTGCCGAGGAGTACCGCGGCAAGCTGATCGAGGCCGTCGCCGAGAACGACGAAGAGATCATGGAGCTGTACCTGGAGGGCGAAGAGCCCACCGTGGAGCAGCTGTACGCCGCGATCCGTCGTATCACCATCGCGTCCGGCAAGTCCAAGGACACCACGGTCACCCCGGTGTTCTGCGGTACCGCGTTCAAGAACAAGGGCGTTCAGCCCCTGCTCGACGCGGTTGTGCGCTACCTGCCGTCCCCGGTCGACATCGAGGCCATCGAGGGTCACGACGTCAAGGACCCCGAGGTCGTCGTCAAGCGCAAGCCGTCCGACGAGGAGCCGCTGTCCGCGCTGGCGTTCAAGATCATGAGCGACCCGCACCTGGGCAAGCTCACCTTCGTCCGCGTGTACTCCGGCCGTCTGGAGTCCGGCACCGCCGTGCTGAACTCCGTCAAGGGCCGCAAGGAGCGCATCGGCAAGATCTACCGCATGCACGCGAACAAGCGTGAGGAGATCGAGTCGGTGGGCGCCGGCGACATCGTCGCCGTGATGGGTCTGAAGCAGACCACGACCGGTGAGACGCTGGCCGACGAGAAGGCCCCGGTGATCCTGGAGTCCATGGACTTCCCGGCGCCGGTCATCCAGGTCGCCATCGAGCCCAAGTCCAAGGGCGACCAGGAGAAGCTGGGCATCGCGATCCAGCGCCTGGCCGAGGAGGACCCGTCCTTCCAGGTCCACTCGGACGAGGAGACCGGCCAGACCATCATCGGTGGTATGGGCGAGCTGCACCTCGAGGTGCTGGTCGACCGTATGCGCCGTGAGTTCAAGGTCGAGGCCAACGTCGGCAAGCCGCAGGTGGCGTACCGCGAGACGATCCGCAAGGCCGTCGAGCGCGTCGACTACACGCACAAGAAGCAGACCGGTGGTACGGGTCAGTTCGCCAAGGTCCAGATCGGCATCGAGCCGATCGAGGGCGGCGACGCGTCGTACGAGTTCATCAACAAGGTGACCGGTGGCCGTATCCCCAAGGAGTACATCCCCTCGGTGGACGCGGGTGCGCAGGAGGCCATGCAGTTCGGCATCCTCGCCGGTTACGAGATGACCGGTGTGCGTGTGATCCTGCACGACGGTGGCTACCACGAGGTCGACTCCTCCGAGCTCGCCTTCAAGATCGCCGGTTCGCAGGCCTTCAAGGAGGCCGCGCGCAAGGCCAGCCCCGTGCTGCTCGAGCCCATGATGGCCGTCGAGGTCACCACGCCCGAGGACTACATGGGTGAGGTCATCGGCGACATCAACTCCCGCCGTGGCCAGATCCAGGCCATGGAGGAGCGGGCCGGTGCCCGCGTCGTGAAGGGCCTCGTGCCCCTCTCGGAGATGTTCGGTTACGTCGGCGACCTGCGCAGCAAGACGTCCGGCCGGGCCAGCTACTCCATGCAGTTCGACTCCTACGCCGAGGTTCCGCGGAACGTCGCCGAGGAGATCATCGCGAAGGCCAAGGGCGAGTAACGCACCTGCGTTTAACGCACCGCGTCCACACGCTTTAGGCTTGACCCGGAGCCTCGCGGGTCGTTCCTCCACATTCGTGGCGGAATGGCCCGGGGCCCGGGATTTGACAGCAAAGATCACCTGGCGCCGATGAAGCAAGGCGTTCAGAACCACTCCACAGGAGGACCCCAGTGGCGAAGGCGAAGTTCGAGCGGACTAAGCCGCACGTCAACATCGGCACCATCGGTCACATCGACCACGGTAAGACGACCCTCACGGCCGCCATTACCAAGGTGCTGCACGACGCGTTCCCGGACCTGAACGAGGCCTCGGCGTTCGACCAGATCGACAAGGCTCCCGAGGAGCGCCAGCGCGGTATCACCATCTCCATCGCGCACGTCGAGTACCAGACGGAGACCCGTCACTACGCCCACGTCGACTGCCCCGGTCACGCGGACTACATCAAGAACATGATCACGGGTGCGGCGCAGATGGACGGCGCCATCCTCGTGGTCGCCGCCACCGACGGCCCGATGCCGCAGACCAAGGAGCACGTGCTCCTGGCCCGCCAGGTCGGCGTTCCGTACATCGTCGTCGCCCTGAACAAGGCCGACATGGTGGACGACGAGGAGATCCTGGAGCTCGTCGAGCTCGAGGTCCGTGAGCTGCTCTCCGAGTACGAGTTCCCGGGCGACGACCTGCCGGTCGTCAAGGTCTCCGCTCTCAAGGCCCTCGAGGGCGACAAGGAGTGGGGCCAGACCGTCCTCGACCTGATGAAGGCCGTCGACGAGTCGATCCCGGAGCCCGAGCGCGACGTCGACAAGCCGTTCCTGATGCCGATCGAGGACGTCTTCACGATCACCGGTCGTGGCACCGTCGTCACCGGTCGTATCGAGCGTGGTGTCCTCAAGGTCAACGAGACCGTCGACATCATCGGCATCAAGACCGAGAAGACCACCACCACGGTCACCGGCATCGAGATGTTCCGCAAGCTGCTCGACGAGGGCCAGGCCGGTGAGAACGTCGGTCTGCTGCTCCGCGGCATCAAGCGCGAGGACGTCGAGCGCGGCCAGGTCATCATCAAGCCGGGCTCGGTCACCCCGCACACCGAGTTCGAGGCGCAGGCCTACATCCTGTCCAAGGACGAGGGTGGCCGCCACACGCCGTTCTTCAACAACTACCGTCCGCAGTTCTACTTCCGTACGACGGACGTGACCGGCGTGGTGACCCTCCCCGAGGGCACCGAGATGGTCATGCCGGGTGACAACACCGAGATGAAGGTGGAGCTCATCCAGCCCATCGCCATGGAAGAGGGCCTGAAGTTCGCCATCCGTGAGGGTGGCCGGACGGTCGGCGCCGGCCAGGTCACCAAGATCAACAAGTGATCTCGGGCCCGCGAGGGCTGACCCGGTAGGTCTCTGAGAGGGCCCGTACGACTTCGGTCGTACGGGCCCTTTCGCATGCCCGGTGAAGGCTGCGGGGCGGTGTTCAGTGGTGGCCCAGTGCGCTGCTGATCGCCGCCCCAGCGCGCCGTGCCGTGTCGGCGAGGCGCTCCAGGTGGTGCGACGGGTCGGTCAGCACGCTCAGCGACGCCACCGGCGCACGGTCCCGGCCAAACAGCGGTACGGCCACACAGCACACCCCCTCCAGCACCCCCTCCCGGTCGAAGGCGGCGCCCAGGTCCCGTATCGCCTCCGCCTCGCGCTGCCAGACGGCGGGCAGCGGGCCCAGCGGAAGGCCGGGACGGGCGCCGGCGACCAGGACCTTTCCGGCCGCCGTGTACCAGGGCCAGGTCGCCTCGGTGTCCGGCGAGTCGATGGACGAGGCCTGGCCGGGCGTCCAGTCCAGGACCAGGGTCTGGCCCTGCCACAGCACATTGAGGCCGACCGCCATGCCGGTGGCGGCGGCCAGCCGTCTCGCCGGTTCGCGCGCGGCCGCCCGCAGGCCCGGGAACGGCTGCCAGCGCTGCCCCAGCTGGTACACGCGCGGGCCGATCCCGTAGCCGACGCCGCTGCGCTGCACCGCGCCGAGCTCGATCAGCTGCTCCAGCAGCCGGTACGCGGTCGACTTGGGCAGCCCGCACTCCGCGGCCAGCCTGGTCAGCCCCGCCCCTTCGGCCCGCTCCACCGCTCTCAGCAGCGCGAACGCGCCCTCCAGTACGCCACGCCCGTTCGCCCCGGTGATGGGCGCGGGTGTGGACACCGATGTCGCCTGGTTCATCGGTCGATCCCCGTTTTCTCTTCTTCCCCGTGGTGGTCACGCGGGTGGCCGGCGCCTCCCGCTCCCCCGTGGCGAGAGGCGCCCGGACCAGGGTGGAGGCCGGGGTTGGGGCGGGATGTTGCCGAAAGGTTGTCGCGCCGCGTTCTCTCGCGGGCATTCTGTGCAGAAAATGTGCCTGGGAGGTGGAACTCTTGGTTCAGTTACGGCTGTTGGGACCGGTCGAGCTGGAGCTGCGAGGGCGCATGGAGGAACTCGGCCCGCCGCAGCGCCGTACCGTGGTGGCCGCTCTCGCGGTGGACGCCGGTCGGCCGGTCCCGGTCGACGTACTGACCGAGAGGATCTGGGGTGCTGCTCCGCCGCCCGGTGCGCGGCGCGCTCTGTACGCCCACATCGCCAGGATCCGGCGGGTGTGCGAGCGGACGGGTGACGCGGGGGAGGAGCCTTTACGGCTGCTGCGGCGCTCCGGCGGCTATCAGCTGGAGGCAGGCCAGGACCAGGTGGACCTGCACCGGTTCCGTCGGCTGGACGAGCTGGCCCGGCGCCCCGGACAGCCCGCCGGCACACAGGTGTCGCTGCTGCGGGAGGCGCTCGCCCTGTGGCGCGGCGAGCCGCTGACCGGCCTGGACGGGCCGTGGGCCGAGCGGGTACGGCAGGCATGGCACCGCCGACGCGTCGACGCGGCCGTTCTGCTGGCCGAGGTGGAACTCCGCGAGGGCGACCCCGCCGCCGTCGTACAGCCGCTGACCGAACTGCAGGGGGAGTACCCCCTGGCGGAGCCCCTGGCCGAGGTGCTGATGAGGGCACTGCACGCCGTGGGGGACAGCGCGGGGGCGCTGCGCTGCTTCGCGGAGATCAGGCAGCGGCTGGCGGAGGAGCTGGGGGCGGACCCAGGAGAACGGCTCGGCGGGACGCACGCGGCGATCCTGCGGGGGCGGAGGTTCGGCGGGGGCGGGCGCACGACTTCCGCCGGAGATCGCGTCGGGACAGGGCGGCCGGTCGAGGGCGGGCGGCGTTTCGGAGCGGACGCCGGCCTGTCCGGGACGTTCGCCACCGGTGGGGCGCGGAGCCTGGTCCGTGCGCCGCGTACGACGGAACCCGCCCCGCCGTCCTCGGCCGGCTCCGTTCGGCCGGTACGCGTTGCTCCCCCCGCACCGCCCATGGCGACGACCGCCGCCGGGCCATCGGCGGGGGTCTCCGCCGCGACGCCCCTGCCGCCCGCGCCGATCGTGCCGACCGATGCCGTGCCACCGGACGAGGTCGCCGCCGTCCGGCCCCCGGCCCCGGCCGCCCCCGCGGGGTCCGGCGACAGGCGTTCCGCCACCGGGGCGCCGCCGCGGCCCTCGCATGACATCCCGGCCCAACTGCCCATGAGCGTCGGCGACTTCACCGGTCGTGCCGAAGAACTCGCGCGGCTCGACGATCTCCTCGCCGAGGTCGAACGGCACCCGACGGCCGTCGTCGTCTCGGCCCTCTCCGGCACCGCAGGCGTGGGCAAGACCTCGCTCGCCGTGCACTGGGCACGACAGGTGCGGGCGGAGTTCCCGGACGGGCAGGTCTATGTGAACCTCCGGGGCTTCGACCCGGGCGGCGCCGCGGTGGGCGTGGGCGAGGCGATCCGCGGCTTCCTCGACTCCTTCGGAGTGCCCGCGGACCGGGTCCCGCGCGGCCTCGACGCCCAAGCGGCGCTCTACCGCAGCCTGTTGGCCGAGCGACGGGTGCTGATCGTGCTCGACAACGCGCGGGACGCGGACCAGGTACGCCCGCTGCTGCCCGGGGCGCCCGGTTGCCTGGCGCTCATCACCAGCCGCAACCGGCTCACCGGACTGGCGGTCACCGAGGGCGCCCATCTGCTCCCCGTCGACCTGCTCACCCCGGCCGAGGCCCGCGCGCTGCTGGCCGCGCGGCTCGGGGCCGTCCGGATGGCCGCCGAGCCCGCGGCGGTGGACGAGATCGTCGTGCGGTGCGCCGGGCTGCCGTTGGCCCTGGCCGTCGTGGCCGCCCGCGCCTCCGGCCTGCCCGGACTGCCGCTCGCCGGGCTCGCGGAGGAGCTGCGGACGGCCGACCGCCGACTGGACCCGCTGGACGGCGGCGACTCGCTGACCGGAGTGCGGTCGGTGTTCCAGTGGTCGTACCGGATGCTGAGCCCGGAGGCCGCCCGGCTGTTCCGGCTGCTGGGCCTGCACCCCGGACCGGACACCGCCCTGCCGGCCGCGGCGGCCCTGGCCGGGGTCGCCGCCCCCGCGGCCCGGACCCTGCTCGCCGAACTGGTCGAGGCACACCTGCTCACCGAGCACCGACCCGGCCGGTACACCTTCCACGACCTGCTGCGCGCGTACGCCGCCGAGCTGACCGCCGGACACGACGGCGAGGACACCCGCCACACCGCCGTACACCGGCTGCTCGACCACTACCTGCACACCGCCTACGCCGCCGACGCCCTGCTGACCCGGCGGCGGGACCCGATGACGCTCGCCCCGGCGGTGCCCGGCGCCCTGCCGGGACGGCCCACCGGGCCCGACGAGGCGCTGGCCTGGTTCGCCGCCGAGTACTCCGTACTGCTGTCCGTGGTGCAGCAGGGGCAACCCGGTTTCGAGACCCATACCTGGCAGCTCGCCACCACGCTCGGCACCTTCCTGGAGCGGCAGGGCCACTGGCAGGCGCTGGCCGACGCGCACGCCATCGCCCTGGACAGCGCCCGGCGCGGCCACGACAAGGCCGGTCAGGCCAACGCCCACCGCGGCCTCGGGCTCGCCTGGCACCGGCTGGGCAGCCCCGACCGCGGCCGCGAGCACTATCTGCTCGGCCTCGGCCTGTTCCAGGAGCTGGGTAACCACGCCGGACAGGCCAGGGTCCGCCAGAACCTGGCCATCGCGGCCTCGGCGCGGGGTGACCATGCGGAGGCGCTGGAGCACGCCCGGCTGAGCCTCGACCACTTCCGCGCCGCGCACGACCGCGGTGGACGGGCCATCGCCCTGAACGAGATCGGCTGGTACCTAGCCAAACTCGGCGACCACCGGGAAGCGCTCACCCACTGCCGGCAGGCGCTCGTCGCCGTGCAGGAGATCGGTGACCTCAACGGCGAGGCGCACACCTGGGACAGCCTCGGCTACGTCCACCGCCTCCTCGGGCGGTTCGCGGAGGCGGTGGACTGCTACGAACAGGCGCTACGGCTGTTCCGGAAGACCGGGGACCGGCGCAGCGAGGGGATCGGCCTGGCCTACCTGGGCGACACCCTCGATGCCGCGGGGGAGCCGGAGGCGGCACGCGCGGCCTGGACGCGGGCGCTGGCCGTCTTCGACGAACTGGGCCTGCCGGAGGCCGACCCGCTGCGCGACCGGCTCCACGGCCCGACGGCTCCGTGACCCCACGCGTGTGGACCTGTGTTTGACGTGCGTCACGTCCGGGGTATTCTCTCCGGCCCGATTGGCCAGGCCCCTGCCCCCTATGGCAGACTGTCGGAGTTGCTCGGTCGAGTGTTGATGCTGCGCGCCTCCCGCCGGGAGGACCGAAAGCGAGTCCCACAGTACTCGTCGTCCTAACTGCCCTCGGGCAGCACTGGGGCGGACGTACGGGAATCTTTCGGGAAGTGTCAGTGCGGCACTGGCCAGGCACCCGGTGAACCTCTTTCCCAGACAAGGGATGTTCGAACAAGGGACATCTGTGTCAGCGAAAGCGCGACACGCCCGACCGCGTGGGTCGGACAAAGTCAAAGGAACACCGGGTTCCAGAGCGTGAAACAGACAAAGGACTACTGAGTAGCCATGGCGGGACAGAAGATCCGCATCCGGCTCAAGGCCTACGACCACGAGGTCATCGACTCCTCGGCGAAGAAGATCGTCGAGACGGTGACCCGCACTGGTGCGTCGGTCGCGGGCCCGGTGCCGCTGCCCACTGAGAAGAACGTGTACTGCGTCATCAAGTCGCCGCACAAGTACAAGGACTCGCGCGAGCACTTCGAGATGCGCACGCACAAGCGCCTGATCGACATCCTCGACCCGACGCCCAAGACCGTTGACTCTCTGATGCGACTCGACCTCCCGGCCGGTGTCGACATCGAGATCAAGCTCTGAGGGCCGGTGATCTGAGAATGGCTAAGCAGATCAAGGGCATCCTGGGCGAGAAGCTCGGCATGACGCAGGTGTGGGACGAGAACAACCGCGTTGTTCCGGTCACCGTCGTCAAGGCCGGCCCCAACGTCGTGACCCAGGTGCGTACGAACGACGTCGACGGCTACGAGTCGGTCCAGATCGCCTTCGGCGAGATCGACCCGCGCAAGGTGAACAAGCCCCTCAAGGGCCACTTCGCCAAGGCCGACGTCACCCCCCGTCGCCACCTCGTCGAGATCCGTACGGCTGACGCCTCCGAGTACACGCTCGGCCAGGAAGTCACCGCCGAGGTCTTCGAGGCCGGCGTGAAGGTCGACGTCACCGGCAAGAGCAAGGGCAAGGGCTTCGCCGGTGTCATGAAGCGTCACAACTTCAAGGGCCTCGGCGCCGGTCACGGCACCCAGCGCAAGCACCGCTCTCCCGGTTCCATCGGTGGCTGCGCCACCCCGGGCCGCGTGTTCAAGGGCCTCCGCATGGCGGGTCGCATGGGCAACGAGCGTGTCACCACCCAGAACCTGACCGTCCACGCCGTTGACGCGGAGAAGGGTCTGCTGCTCATCAAGGGCGCGGTTCCCGGTCCGAACGGCGGCCTCGTCCTGGTCCGCACCGCGGCCAAGGGGGCCTGAGGTACCGATGAGCACTGTTGACATCCTTTCGCCTGCCGGCGAGAAGACCGGAACCGTCGAGCTCCCCGCGGAGATCTTCGGCGTGGAGAAGGTCAGCATTCCGCTGATCCACCAGGTCGTCGTCGCGCAGAACGCGGCTGCCCGCCAGGGCACGCACAAGACCAAGCGTCGCGGTGAGGTCCGTGGTGGCGGCAAGAAGCCGTACCGCCAGAAGGGCACCGGCCGCGCCCGTCAGGGCTCGACCCGCGCTCCGCAGTTCGCCGGCGGTGGCGTCGTCCACGGCCCGCAGCCGCGTGACTACTCGCAGCGGACCCCGAAGAAGATGAAGGCCGCGGCCCTGCGCCACGCCCTCACCGACCGGGCCCGCCACAACCGCATCCACGTCGTCTCCGGCGTGATCGAGGGCGAGACCCCCAGCACCAAGGCCGCTCGCACGCTGTTCGGCAAGATCTCGGAGCGCAAGAACCTGCTCCTGGTCGTCGACCGCGCCGACGAGGCCGCGTGGCTGTCCGCCCGCAACCTGCCCCAGGTGCACATCCTGGAGCCGGGCCAGCTGAACACGTACGACGTGATCGTCTCGGACGACGTGGTCTTCACCCAGGCCGCTCTCGAGTCCTTCGTCGCCGGCCCGAAGGCCAACGACACCGAAGGGACTGAGGTCTGATGGCCATCCGTCACCCCTCCATTGCCTCGAAGGCGGCCAAGGCCGCCAAGGCCGCGCGCGTCGCCAAGGCGCGTCGCCACGCCGCCGAGGGCAAGAACACCGTCGAGACGCCGCTGAGCAAGTCGTACACGGACCCCCGTGACGTGCTGCTCAAGCCGGTCGTGTCGGAGAAGAGCTACGCGCTCCTGGACGAGAACAAGTACACGTTCATCGTCGACCCGAACGCCAACAAGACCCAGATCAAGCAGGCCGTCCAGGCGGTCTTCTCGGTCAAGGTCACCGGGGTCAACACGATCAACCGCATCGGCAAGCGCAAGCGCACCAAGACCGGCTTCGGTCAGCGTGCCGCCACCAAGCGCGCGATCGTGACCCTCGCCGAGGGCGACCGTATCGACATCTTCGGCGGTCCGACCGCGTAAGCGGGTCGGATCGTCCGATATCGGACGAGGACTGAGAAATGGGAATCCGCAAGTACAAGCCGACTACGCCGGGCCGTCGTGGTTCCAGCGTCGCCGACTTCGTCGAGGTCACGCGGTCCACGCCGGAGAAGTCGCTGGTCCGCCCCCTGCACAGCAAGGGCGGCCGTAACAACGCCGGTCGTGTGACCGTTCGCCACCAGGGTGGCGGACACAAGCGCGCCTACCGCGTGATCGACTTCCGTCGTCACGACAAGGACGGCGTGCCGGCGAAGGTCGCGCACATCGAGTACGACCCCAACCGCACCGCGCGCATCGCGCTGCTCCACTACGCGGACGGCGAGAAGCGCTACATCCTGGCGCCGAAGGGCCTGACCCAGGGCGACCGGATCGAGAACGGCCCCGGGGCCGACATCAAGCCCGGCAACAACCTGGCGCTGCGCAACATCCCGGTCGGTACGACGATCCACTCCGTGGAGCTTCGTCCGGGCGGCGGCGCCAAGTTCGCCCGCTCCGCCGGTGCCTCCGTGCAGCTGCTCGCGAAGGAGGGCTCGATGGCCCACCTCCGCATGCCGTCCGGTGAGATCCGCCTGGTCGACCAGCGCTGCCGCGCCACGGTCGGCGAGGTCGGCAACGCCGAGCAGAGCAACATCAACTGGGGCAAGGCCGGCCGCAAGCGCTGGCTGGGCGTCCGCCCGACCGTTCGCGGTGTGGCGATGAACCCGGTTGACCACCCCCACGGTGGTGGTGAGGGCAAGACCTCCGGTGGTCGCCACCCGGTCAGCCCCTGGGGTCAGAAGGAGGGTCGTACTCGTTCGCCGAAGAAGGCTTCGAACAAATACATCGTCCGCCGCCGCAAGACGAACAAGAAGCGCTAGGAGCGGGTTTAGATGCCGCGCAGTCTCAAGAAGGGGCCCTTCGTCGACGACCACCTGATCAAGAAGGTGGACGCCCAGAACGAAGCCGGTTCCAAGAACGTCATCAAGACCTGGTCCCGTCGCTCGATGATCGTCCCGGCCATGCTCGGCCACACGATCGCGGTGCACAACGGCAAGACCCACATCCCGGTGTTCGTCACCGAGTCGATGGTCGGCCACAAGCTCGGCGAGTTCTCGCCGACGCGCACCTTCCGGGGTCACGTCAAGGACGACCGGAAGTCGAAGCGCCGCTAGTAGCGGATCGCATTCAGACACGTAAGTAACTGAGAGGGACAACCATGGAAGCCAGGGCCCAGGCGCGGTACATCCGCGTTACGCCCATGAAGGCCCGCCGCGTGGTGGACCTTATCCGTGGCATGGACGCCACGGAGGCTCAGGCTGTTCTGCGATTCGCTCCGCAGGCAGCCTCAGTGCCCGTCGGCAAGGTGCTGGACAGCGCCATCGCCAACGCCGCGCACAACTACGACCACACCGACGCCGACAGCCTCTTCATCTCCGAGGCGTACGTCGACGAGGGCCCGACCCTGAAGCGGTTCCGGCCGCGCGCCCAGGGCCGTGCCTACCGGATCCGCAAGCGGACCAGCCACATCACCGTGGTCGTCAGCAGCAAGGAAGGAACCCGGTAATGGGCCAGAAGGTTAACCCGCATGGGTTCCGGCTCGGTGTCACCACGGACTTCAAGTCCCGGTGGTACGCCGACAAGCTGTACAAGGACTACGTCAAGGAAGACGTCGCCATCCGTCGGATGATGACGTCCGGCATGGAGCGCGCCGGTATCTCCAAGGTGGAGATCGAGCGCACCCGTGACCGTGTGCGTGTGGACATCCACACCGCTCGTCCGGGCATCGTCATCGGCCGCCGTGGCGCCGAGGCCGACCGCATCCGCGGTGACCTCGAGAAGCTCACGGGCAAGCAGGTCCAGCTGAACATCCTCGAGGTCAAGAACCCCGAGACGGACGCTCAGCTGGTCGCGCAGGCCGTCGCCGAGCAGCTCTCCTCCCGCGTCTCCTTCCGCCGTGCCATGCGCAAGAGCATGCAGTCGGCGATGAAGGCCGGCGCCAAGGGCATCAAGATCCAGTGCGGTGGCCGCCTCGGCGGCGCCGAGATGTCCCGCTCGGAGTTCTACCGCGAGGGCCGTGTGCCCCTGCACACGCTCCGCGCGAACGTGGACTACGGCTTCTTCGAGGCCAAGACGACCTTCGGCCGCATCGGTGTGAAGGTCTGGATCTACAAGGGCGACGTCAAGAACATCGCCGAGGTCCGTGCCGAGAACGCTGCCGCCCGTGCGGGTAACCGCCCGGCTCGCGGTGGCGGTGCCGACCGCCCGGCCCGTGGTGGCCGTGGTGGCGAGCGGCGCGGTCGCAAGCCGCAGCAGGCTGCCGGCGCCGAGGCCCCCAAGGCCGAGGCCCCCGCCGCCGCTCCGGCTGAGAGCACCGGAACGGAGGCCTGACCGACATGCTGATCCCCCGTAGGGTCAAGCACCGCAAGCAGCACCACCCGGGGCGCTCCGGCGCCGCCAAGGGTGGCACGACGGTTGCGTTCGGCGAGTACGGCATCCAGGCGCTCACCCCGGCGTATGTGACGAACCGTCAGATCGAGGCCGCTCGTATCGCCATGACGCGTCACATCAAGCGTGGTGGCAAGGTCTGGATCAACATCTACCCCGACCGTCCGCTCACCAAGAAGCCCGCCGAGACCCGCATGGGTTCCGGTAAGGGTTCTCCCGAGTGGTGGATCGCCAACGTCAAGCCCGGACGCGTGATGTTCGAGCTGTCGTACCCCAACGAGAAGATTGCGCGTGAGGCTCTCACTCGTGCGGCCCACAAGCTGCCGATGAAGTGCCGGATCGTCAAGCGCGAGGCAGGTGAAGCGTGATGTCGGCCGGTACCAAGGCGTCCGAGCTGCGCGAGCTGGGCAACGAGGAGCTTCTCGCGAAGCTCCGCGAGGCCAAGGAAGAGCTGTTCAACCTCCGCTTCCAGGCGGCGACGGGCCAGCTCGAGAACCACGGCCGTCTGAAGGCGGTCCGCAAGGACATCGCGCGGATCTACACCCTGATGCGCGAGCGTGAGCTGGGCATCGAAACGGTGGAGAGCGCCTGATGAGCGAGAGCAATGTGACTGAAGAGCAGACGACCGAGGCACGTGGCGCCCGCAAGACCCGTGAGGGTCTCGTCGTCAGCGACAAGATGGACAAGACCGTCGTCGTCGCTGTCGAGGACCGCGTGAAGCACGCGCTGTACGGCAAGGTCATCCGCCGTACGAACAAGCTCAAGGCGCACGACGAGCAGAACGCTGCCGGCGTCGGCGACCGGGTCCTCCTCGCGGAGACCCGCCCGCTGTCGGCGACCAAGCGCTGGCGCGTCGTCGAGATCCTCGAGAAGGCCAAGTAAGCATCCTGCGGGGCATCCCTCGCAGGACAGTTCCGCCAGGCTCCGGGAGCCGCTCCGCTGAGCGGCTCCCGGGGAACCGGCAGACAAACAGGAGATAGACGTGATCCAGCAGGAGTCGCGACTGCGTGTCGCCGACAACACTGGTGCGAAGGAGATCCTTTGCATCCGTGTGCTCGGTGGCTCCGGTCGCCGCTACGCGGGCATCGGTGACGTCATCGTCGCCACCGTCAAGGACGCGATCCCCGGTGGCAACGTGAAGAAGGGTGACGTCGTCAAGGCGGTCATCGTTCGCACCGTCAAGGAGCGCCGCCGTCCGGACGGCTCGTACATCCGCTTCGACGAGAACGCCGCCGTCATTCTGAAGAACGACGGCGACCCTCGCGGCACCCGCATCTTCGGCCCGGTCGGGCGTGAGCTGCGCGAGAAGAAGTTCATGAAGATCATCTCGCTGGCTCCGGAGGTGCTGTAAGCATGAAGATCAAGAAGGGCGACCTGGTCCAGGTCATCACCGGCAAGGACAAGGGCAAGCAGGGCAAGGTCATTGCCGCTTTCCCGCGCGAGGAGCGCGTCCTGGTCGAGGGTGTCAACCGGGTCAAGAAGCACACCAAGGCCGGTCCGACCGCTCGCGGTTCGCAGGCCGGCGGCATCGTCACGACCGAGGCCCCGATCCACGTCTCCAACGTCCAGCTGGTCGTGGAGAAGGACGGCAACAAGGTCGTCACGCGTGTCGGTTACCGCTTCGACGACGAGGGCAACAAGATCCGCGTTGCCAAGCGGACGGGTGAGGACATCTGATGGCTACCACCACCACTCCGCGTCTCAAGACGAAGTACCGCGAGGAGATCGCGGGCAAGCTGCGTGACGAGTTCAAGTACGAGAACGTCATGCAGATCCCCGGCCTCGTGAAGATCGTGGTCAACATGGGTGTCGGCGACGCCGCCCGTGACTCGAAGCTGATCGAGGGCGCGATCCGCGACCTGACCACCATCACCGGTCAGAAGCCGGCCGTCACCAAGGCCCGCAAGTCCATCGCGCAGTTCAAGCTGCGTGAGGGCCAGCCGATCGGTGCCCACGTCACGCTCCGTGGCGACCGCATGTGGGAGTTCCTGGACCGCACCCTGTCGCTCGCGCTCCCGCGCATCCGCGACTTCCGTGGTCTGTCCCCCAAGCAGTTCGACGGCCGTGGCAACTACACCTTCGGTCTCACGGAGCAGGTCATGTTCCACGAGATCGACCAGGACAAGATCGACCGCGTCCGGGGTATGGACATCACCGTGGTGACCACGGCGACCAACGACGCTGAGGGCCGTGCGCTCCTTCGTCACCTCGGCTTCCCCTTCAAGGAGGCGTGAGCGAGATGGCGAAGAAGGCTCTGATCGCGAAGGCTGCTCGCAAGCCCAAGTTCGGCGTGCGTGGCTACACGCGCTGCCAGCGCTGCGGCCGTCCCCACTCCGTGTACCGCAAGTTCGGCCTGTGCCGCGTGTGCCTTCGTGAGATGGCTCACCGTGGCGAGCTGCCGGGCGTGACCAAGAGCTCCTGGTAATCCCCTAGTTGGGGTTACCTGAAGCTCTCGGTAAGCAAAGGGTTTGGTCAGGGGCCCACCCCTCCATGGCTTAGGCTAGGAGGGTTGGGCGCCCTGGCGCCCGTACGCACGCGGACAGCGTCCGCTAATGAATGCTTACTACGCCGTAGGTCCACCGCACCGCACCCGCCTCGTCTCGGATCGAGGAGAGGGATGGGCACCTGGAAACCCCGGCGAGAGAGGCCGAAGGCCAATTCATGACCATGACTGATCCGATCGCAGACATGCTTACGCGTCTGCGGAACGCGAACTCGGCATACCACGATTCCGTGACGATGCCGGCATCGAAGATCAAGTCGCACATCGCGGAGATCCTCCAGCAGGAGGGCTTCATCACGGGCTGGAAGGTCGAGGACGCCGAGGTCGGCAAGAACCTCGTTCTCGAGCTGAAGTTCGGCCCGAACCGTGAGCGCTCCATCGCGGGCATCAAGCGGATCTCCAAGCCCGGTCTCCGGGTGTACGCGAAGTCCACCTCCCTGCCCAAGGTGCTGGGCGGCCTCGGCGTGGCGATCATCTCCACGTCGCACGGGCTCCTCACCGACAAGCAGGCCGGCAAGAAGGGCGTAGGCGGAGAAGTCCTCGCCTACGTCTGGTAGCGGAAAGGAATCGGAGGAAACAGCTATGTCGCGTATTGGCAAGCTCCCCATCACGGTTCCCGCCGGCGTGGACGTCACCATCGACGGCCAGACGGTCTCGGTCAAGGGCCCCAAGGGCTCGCTGACCCACACCGTCGTGGCGCCGATCGAGATCGCCAAGGGTGAGGACGGCGTGCTGAACGTCACCCGCCCCAACGACGAGCGTCAGAGCAAGGCCCTGCACGGCCTGTCCCGCACGCTGGTGGCGAACATGATCACCGGCGTGACCCAGGGTTACGTGAAGAAGCTCGAGATCAGCGGTGTCGGTTACCGAGTGACCGCCAAGGGTTCGAACCTCGAGTTCGCTCTCGGCTACAGCCACCCGATCACCGTCGAGGCCCCCGAGGGCATCACCTTCAAGGTGGAGGCCCCCACCCGGTTCTCGGTCGAGGGCATCGACAAGCAGAAGGTCGGCGAGGTTGCGGCCAACATCCGCAAGCTGCGCAAGCCCGACCCGTACAAGGCCAAGGGCGTCAAGTACGAGGGCGAAGTCATCCGCCGCAAGGTCGGAAAGGCGGGTAAGTAAGCCATGGCATACGGACAGAAGATCCTCAAGGGCGACGCCTACAAGCGCGCCGCGATCAAGCGCCGCCACATCCGGATCCGTAAGAACATCAACGGAACGGCGGAGCGTCCGCGTCTGGTCGTTACCCGCTCCAACCGCCACATCGTGGCCCAGGTGATCGACGACCTCAAGGGTCACACCCTTGCGTCGGCGTCCACCCTGGACACCTCGATCCGCGGTGGCGAGGGCGACAAGTCCGCGCAGGCCAAGCAGGTCGGTGCCCTGGTCGCCGAGCGCGCCAAGGCCGCCGGTGTCGAGGCCGTCGTATTCGACCGTGGTGGCAACCAGTACGCCGGGCGCATCGCCGCCCTGGCGGACGCCGCCCGCGAAGCCGGGCTCAAGTTCTGAGCCGCTCGTAGCTAGCGGAAAGAGAGAGGTAATCCAATGGCTGGACCCCAGCGCCGCGGTGGCGGTGCCGGTGGCGGCGAGCGGCGGGACCGTAAGGGTCGTGACGGTGGCGCAGCCGCCGCCGAGAAGACCGCTTACGTTGAGCGTGTCGTCGCGATCAACCGTGTCGCCAAGGTTGTGAAGGGTGGTCGTCGCTTCAGCTTCACCGCGCTGGTCGTGGTGGGCGACGGTGACGGCACCGTGGGTGTCGGTTACGGCAAGGCCAAGGAGGTGCCGGCCGCCATCGCCAAGGGTGTTGAGGAAGCCAAGAAGCACTTCTTCAAGGTCCCGCGTATCCAGGGCACCATCCCGCACCCCATCCAGGGTGAGAAGGCTGCCGGCGTCGTGCTGCTCAAGCCCGCGTCCCCCGGTACCGGTGTTATCGCCGGTGGTCCGGTGCGCGCCGTGCTCGAGTGCGCCGGTATCCACGACGTGCTGTCGAAGTCGCTCGGCTCCGACAACGCGATCAACATCGTGCACGCGACCGTGGAGGCCCTGAAGGGTCTGCAGCGTCCCGAGGAGATCGCGGCCCGCCGTGGTCTGCCGCTCGAGGACGTCGCCCCCGCGGCTCTGCTCCGTGCGCGTGCCGGGGCGGGTGTGTGATCATGGCACAGCTCAAGATCACGCAGGTCAAGTCCTACATCGGCAGCAAGCAGAACCACCGTGACACCCTGCGTTCCCTTGGTCTCAAGGGCATCAACACGCAGGTCGTCAAGGAGGACCGCCCCGAGTTCCGCGGCATGGTGCACACCGTCCGCCACCTCGTGACGGTCGAGGAGGTCGACTGATCATGGCGGAGAACAACCCGCTCAAGATCCACAACCTCCGTCCCGCCCCGGGCGCCAAGACCGCCAAGACCCGTGTCGGTCGTGGTGAGGCGTCGAAGGGTAAGACGGCCGGTCGTGGTACCAAGGGTACGAAGGCCCGCTACCAGGTTCCGGAGCGCTTCGAGGGTGGGCAGATGCCCCTCCACATGCGTCTTCCGAAGCTGAAGGGCTTCAAGAACCCGTTCAAGACCGAGTTCCAGGTCGTGAACCTCGAGAAGCTGGCCGCGCTCTACCCCGAGGGTGGCGAGGTCACCGTCGAGGGTCTGGTGGCCAAGGGTGCCGTTCGCAAGAACAGCCTCGTCAAGGTCCTCGGCCAGGGCGAGATCTCCGTGGCGCTGCAGGTGACGGTCGACGCCGTCTCCGGCTCCGCCAAGGAAAAGATCACCGCCGCCGGCGGCACCGTCACCGAGCTCGTCTGAACAACTCGGACGTCTCGATGACCTGAGCGATCCCGACCGGGGATATCCCACAAAGGGGTATCCCCGGTCGGTCGTTCCACGGGGAGCTGTGCCGCCGGTAAGGTAGCCTGCACCGTTCGTTATTCGTATCCGTCGAACCTCAAGACCGTCACCCTTGACGCAGTTGCGCGGGGGTCGCAGGAGGCACCGTGCTCACCGCGTTCGCCCGGGCGTTCAGGACGCCCGACCTGCGCAAGAAGCTGCTCTTCACGCTTGCCATCATCGTGGTCTACCGGGTCGGTACCCACATCCCGATCCCCGGTGTGAACTACACGGCCGTCCAGCAGTGTGTGACCGAGGCCTCCGGCACTCAGGGTCTCTTCGGTCTCGTCAACATGTTCAGCGGTGGCGCGCTGCTGCAGATCACGATCTTCGCGCTCGGCATCATGCCGTACATCACCGCGAGCATCATTCTGCAGCTGCTGACCGTGGTGATCCCGCGCCTCGAAGCCCTCAAGAAGGAGGGCCAGGCGGGTACGTCGAAGATCACGCAGTACACCCGTTACCTCACCGTGGCGCTCGCCATCCTGCAGGGCACCGGCCTGGTGGCCACCGCCCGCAGCGGCGCCCTCTTCAACGGCTGCACCGTCGCGTCCAGCATCGTCCCGGACCGCGCGATCTTCACCACCATCGTCATGGTCGTCACGATGACCGCCGGTACCGCCGTGGTGATGTGGCTCGGCGAGCTCATCACCGACCGCGGCATCGGCAACGGCATGTCGATCCTCATGTTCATCTCGATCGCCGCGACCTTCCCGTCCGCGCTCTGGGCGATCAAGAAGCAGGGCACCCTGGCCGGCGGCTGGATCGAGTTCGGCACCGTCATCCTGGTCGGTCTGGTCATGGTCGGCCTGGTGGTCTTCGTCGAGCAGGCCCAGCGCCGTATTCCGGTGCAGTACGCGAAGCGCATGATCGGCCGCCGTTCCTACGGTGGTACGTCGACGTACATTCCGCTCAAGGTCAACCAGGCGGGTGTGATTCCGGTCATCTTCGCGTCCTCGCTGCTCTACATCCCGGCGCTGGTCGCCCAGTTCTCCGGCAGCAACGCCGGCTGGAAGACATGGGTCGAGCAGAATCTGACCAAGGGCGATCACCCGGTTTACATCATTTCGTACTTCTTGCTCATCGTGTTCTTCGCGTTCTTCTACGTGGCTATCTCGTTCAACCCCGAGGAAGTCGCCGACAACATGAAGAAGTATGGTGGCTTCATCCCGGGCATCCGGGCTGGCCGACCGACCGCTGAGTACCTGTCGTACGTGCTCAACCGGATCACCTGGCCGGGTTCGCTGTATCTGGGCCTGATTGCTCTCGTACCGACGATGGCGTTGGTTGGGTTTGGGGCGACCAATAACTTCCCGTTCGGCGGGACCAGCATCCTGATCATCGTGGGTGTCGGTCTCGAGACGGTGAAGCAGATCGAGAGCCAGCTCCAGCAGCGCAATTACGAAGGGTTCCTCCGCTGATGCGAATCGTCCTCGTCGGGCCGCCCGGTGCTGGGAAGGGCACTCAGGCCACCCGCCTCGCCGGGAAGCTCTCGATCCCGCACATCTCCACGGGTGACCTGTTCCGCGCCAACATCAGCCAGCAGACGGAGCTCGGGAAACTCGCGAAGTCCTACATGGACGCCGGCAACCTCGTCCCCGACGAGGTCACCATCGCGATGGCGAAGGACCGCATGGAGCAGCCGGACGCCGAGGGCGGCTTCCTGCTGGACGGTTTCCCGCGCAATGTCTCGCAGGCCGAGGCGCTCGACGAGCTGCTGAAGACCGAGGCCATCAAGCTGGACGCCGTACTCGACCTCGAGGTACCCGAGGAAGAGGTCGTCAAGCGGATCGCCGGCCGACGCATCTGCCGCAACGACTCCTCCCACGTCTTCCACGTGACCTACAGCCCCGCCAAGAAGGAAGGCGTCTGCGACGTCTGCGGCGGCGAGCTGTACCAGCGTGACGACGACTCCGAGGAGACGGTCCGCAAGCGGCTCGAGGTCTACCACACGCAGACCGAGCCGATCATCGACTACTACAAGGCACAGGGCCTGGTCGTCACGATCTCCTCCCTGGGCCCGGTGGACGAGATCACCCAGCGCGCCCTGGAGGCGCTCAAGCGCGAGGACGACGGCAAGTAGCCGTCAGCTGCTGTCCGGCCGTGACGCCCGCGGGGGTGTCACGGCCGTACTGTTGTGTACGTAACCGGTTGACGTGAGTGACGGAGAGCGCAGGGCCCCCATGGTGCAGATCAAGACCCCCGAGCAGATCGCCAAGATGCGTGAGGCGGGGCTGGTCGTGGCCGCCATCCACGCGGCCACCCGTGAGGCGGCCGTGCCCGGCGCCAGCACGAAGGATCTGGACCAGGTCGCGCGCAAGGTCCTCGCCGAGCACGACGCCAAGCCCAACTTCCTGGGCTACGGCGGCTTCCCGGCCACGATCTGCACCTCCGTCAACGAGGTCGTCGTCCATGGCATCCCGTCCGACGAGGTGGTCCTCAAGGACGGCGACATCATCTCCATCGACTGCGGCGCCATCATCGACGGCTGGCACGGGGACGCGGCGTACACCGCCTTCGTCGGCTCCGGCCACGCGCCCGAGCTGATCGAGCTCTCCCGGGTCACCGAGGAGTCGATGTGGGCCGGCATCGCGGCCATGAAGCAGGGCAGCCGCCTGGTCGACGTCTCCCGGGCCATCGAGACGTACATCCGCCGCCAGCCGAAGCCCGGCGGCGGCAAGTACGGGATCATCGAGGACTACGGCGGCCACGGCATCGGCACCGAGATGCACATGGACCCGCATCTGCTGAACTACGTCGACCGCCGCCGCGGCAAGGGCCCCAAGCTGGTCCCCGGCTTCTGCCTCGCGATCGAGCCGATGGTCTCCCTGGGCACCCCCAGGACCGAGGTCCTCTCCGACGACTGGACCGTCATCACGACGGACGGCACCTGGTCCTCGCACTGGGAGCACTCCGTGGCCCTCACCGAGGCCGGCCCGCTGGTGCTGACGGCTCCCGACGGCGGCAGGGCGAAGCTGGCGGAACTGGGGATCACGGCGGCACCGGATCCGCTGGCGTGATGGACCTGAGTCACTGCCGGCGGTGCCGGATCCGCTTGGCTGGGTGGCGGTCGCTTAAGGATCTCTCCGCCGGGGCATTCTTTCTCGATTCGTCTTTCCGAGTGGGCTGACGTAGACTGACTCGTCGGCTCTCGTGTACCCGCATGTCCTCATGCGCTGGCGGGAGTCGATCAAGGTAGTCGATTCGAAGGGCGAAGCGTGGCCAAGAAGCAAGGTGCCATCGAGATCGAGGGCACTGTCGTCGAGTCTCTGCCGAACGCCATGTTCAAGGTCGAGCTCCAGAACGGCCACCAGGTCCTGGCACACATCAGCGGCAAGATGCGTATGCACTACATCCGCATCCTCCCTGACGACCGGGTCGTGGTGGAGCTGTCTCCGTACGACCTGACGCGTGGCCGGATCGTCTACCGCTACAAGTAGATCCCTCTGACTCGGAGAACCTCAATCCCATGAAGGTCAAGCCGAGCGTCAAGAAGATCTGCGACAAGTGCAGGGTGATCCGCCGTCACGGTCGGGTCATGGTCATCTGCGAGAACCCGCGCCACAAGCAGCGCCAGGGCTGACGCACGATCGACTGATCCCTCTGCATCGATATCGCAGGGATTCGCGCGACGCGAGCTGAATTATGTTCATACGCAGGACCCGGACACCCAGGTGTCCGACACCCCCGGTTCGGAGGCCGGGGACCCAGTCCGTACCTAATCTTTGGCTGTATCCATTGAACAGCGTGAAGAGGCCGGCGGCTGGGATCCGGTTCTGCGGCAGACCTCCGAAGATCACCAGGAGCCATTGAATGGCACGCGTTTCCGGTGTTGACATCCCGCGCGAAAAGCGCGTGGAGGTCGCCCTGACCTACGTGTTCGGCATCGGCCGGACCCTCGCCCAGCTGACGCTGGCCGAGACCGGCATCGACCCGAACACCCGCGTTCGCGACCTCTCCGAGGAGCAGCTCGTCGCGATTCGTGAGTACGTCGACAACAACATCAAGACCGAGGGTGACCTCCGTCGTGAGATCCAGGCCGACATCCGCCGCAAGGTGGAGATCGGCTGCTACCAGGGTCTCCGTCACCGTCGTGGTCTGCCTGTCCGCGGTCAGCGCACCAGCACGAACGCCCGTACCCGCAAGGGCCCGCGTCGCGCCATCGCCGGCAAGAAGAAGCCGGGCAAGAAGTAGTCCACAGCGGACAACGCTTCATCAGCGGTCTTCGCTGTAGGACCGACCACCTCCCCGTAGGAGTTTGTAGATGCCCCCCAAGGGTCGTCAGGGCGCTGCCAAGAAGGTGCGCCGCAAGGAAAAGAAGAACGTCGCTCACGGCCACGCGCACATCAAGAGCACGTTCAACAACACGATCGTCTCGATCACGGACCCCTCGGGCAACGTGATCTCCTGGGCCTCCGCCGGCCACGTCGGCTTCAAGGGCTCGCGCAAGTCCACCCCCTTCGCCGCGCAGATGGCCGCCGAGTCGGCCGCCCGTCGCGCGCAGGAGCACGGCATGCGCAAGGTCGACGTCTTCGTGAAGGGCCCGGGTTCGGGTCGCGAGACGGCCATCCGTTCGCTGCAGGCGACCGGTCTTGAGGTCGGCTCCATCCAGGACGTCACCCCCACCCCGCACAACGGCTGCCGTCCGCCCAAGCGTCGTCGCGTCTGACGCGTCGCCTTCGCAGGCAGTGGTTTCGGGCGGTACGGCTCTGTAAGGGTCGTATCGCCCGTACCCTTGTAGCAGTGCCTCAGGGCATCAAATAGTGGGTGCCCCTGAACTGAAGGATTCACATGCTGATCGCTCAGCGTCCCTCGTTGACCGAAGAGGTCGTCGACGAGTTCCGCTCCCGGTTCGTGATCGAGCCGCTGGAGCCGGGCTTCGGCTACACCCTCGGCAACTCCCTCCGCCGTACCCTCCTGTCGTCGATCCCCGGTGCCGCTGTCACCAGCATCCGGATCGACGGCGTCCTGCACGAGTTCACCACCGTGCCGGGCGTCAAGGAGGACGTCACCGACCTGATCCTCAACATCAAGCAGCTGGTCGTCTCCTCGGAGCACGACGAGCCGGTCGTGATGTACCTGCGCAAGCAGGGCCCGGGTCTGGTCACCGCCGCCGACATCGCGCCCCCGGCCGGTGTCGAGGTGCACAACCCCGACCTGGTCCTCGCCACGCTCAACGGCAAGGGCAAGCTGGAGATGGAGCTGACGGTCGAGCGTGGCCGCGGTTACGTCTCCGCCGTGCAGAACAAGCAGGTGGGCCAGGAGATCGGCCGTATCCCGGTCGACTCCATCTACAGCCCGGTGCTCAAGGTCACGTACAAGGTCGAGGCCACGCGTGTCGAGCAGCGCACCGACTTCGACAAGCTGATCGTCGACGTCGAGACCAAGCAGGCGATGCGTCCCCGTGACGCCATGGCCTCCGCCGGCAAGACCCTGGTCGAGCTGTTCGGTCTCGCCCGCGAGCTGAACATCGACGCCGAGGGCATCGACATGGGCCCGTCCCCGACGGACGCCGCCCTTGCCGCCGACCTGGCGCTGCCGATCGAGGAGCTGGAGCTCACGGTCCGCTCCTACAACTGCCTCAAGCGCGAGGGCATCCACTCCGTGGGTGAGCTCGTGGCGCGTTCCGAGGCCGACCTCCTGGACATCCGCAACTTCGGTGCGAAGTCCATCGACGAGGTCAAGGCGAAGCTGGCCGGCATGGGCCTGGCCCTGAAGGACAGCCCGCCCGGATTCGACCCCACGGCCGCCGCCGACGCCTTCGGCGCCGACGACGACGCGGACGCGGGTTTCGTGGAGACCGAGCAGTACTGAGAAGTACCCAGCAGTACCTGATCGGCTGATGCCGGTGAGCGTCCGCTCATCGGGTTCCTGACCCCGGTACCTGACACGGCCGGGGCAGACACACAGGAGAAGAACAATGCCGAAGCCCACCAAGGGTGCCCGTCTGGGCGGCAGCGCCGCGCACGAGAAGCTGCTCCTCGCGAACCTCGCGAAGTCGCTGTTCGAGCACGGCCGTATCACCACCACCGAGGCGAAGGCCCGCCGTCTTCGTCCGTACGCCGAGCGTCTGGTCACCAAGGCGAAGAAGGGCGACCTTCACAACCGCCGTCAGGTGCTCCAGGTGATCACGGACAAGAGCGTCGTCCACACGCTCTTCACCGAGATCGGCCCGCGCTACGAGAACCGTCCGGGTGGTTACACCCGTATCACCAAGATCGGTAACCGCCGTGGCGACAACGCGCCCATGGCTGTCATCGAGCTGGTCGAGGCGCTGACGGTCGCGCAGCAGGCTACGGGTGAGGCCGAGGCCGCCACCAAGCGTGCCGCCAAGGACGCCGAGGCTGCTCCGGTCGCCGAGGAGACCAAGGTCGAGGAGACCGAGGTCGTCGAGGACGCCAAGCCTGAGGCCGAGGAGTCCAAGGACGCGTAAGCGACCCTGAAACGGGCCCGTTCCTCTTGAGGAGCGGGCCCGTTTTGTGTTCTTGAGAGGATCTCTGGGTGAGTGACGAAGTAGAGCCCGGTTACGTCCGTGTCCGTCTTGATCTCTCCTACGACGGGACCGAGTTCTCCGGGTGGGCCAAGCAGGCCGGGGGACGGCGGACCGTGCAGGGGGAGATCGAGGACGCGCTGCGGACCGTGACACGGTCGGGGAAGACGACGTACGAGCTGACCGTCGCGGGGCGGACGGACGCCGGGGTGCATGCGCGGGGGCAGGTGGCCCATGTCGATCTGCCGGAGGCAGTCTGGCGTGAGCATCACGAGAAGCTGCTGAAGCGGCTCGCCGGGCGGCTGCCGCGGGATGTGCGGGTCTGGGCCCTCAGGGAGGCGCCCAGCGGCTTCAACGCCCGTTTCTCGGCCGTCTGGCGGCGCTATGCGTACCGGGTGACGGACAACCCCGGGGGAGTCGATCCGCTGCTGCGCAACCATGTGCTGTGGCACGACTGGCCGCTGGACGTCGACGCCATGAACGAGGCCGCCGAACGGCTGCTGGGGGAGCACGACTTCGCCGCCTACTGCAAGAAGCGGGAGGGCGCGACCACGATCCGCACGCTGCAGCGGCTGAGTCTGGTGCGCGGGGACGACGGGATCATCACCGCGACCGTGCGGGCCGACGCCTTCTGCCACAACATGGTGCGGTCGCTGATCGGGGCGTTGCTGTTCGTGGGGGACGGGCACCGCCCGGCCGACTGGCCGGGCAAGGTACTGGCCGCCGGCGTACGGGACTCGGCCGTGCACGTGGTGCGGCCGCACGGGCTGACGCTGGAGGAGGTCGGCTATCCCGCCGACGAGTTGCTGGCCGCGCGGAACAAGGAGGCGCGGAACAGGCGGTCGTTGCCGGGATGCGGGTGCTGAGGGCGGGCCTCGCCCTCGGCCGGCTGCCGAGGGCGAGGCGCCCGCTCACTGCTTGACGGTGAAGTACTGCCAGGCGCCCCAGGTGCTGGCGTTGGTGTTGTCCCTGCTGCTGTGGACGTACTGCGCGGCGACGCGGAACTTGCTGTTGACCCACTGGGACAGGGACATCTGCTGGCGTCCGGCGCTGGAGGAGCTCAGGGCGGCGCAGGGTGTGGTGGTCTGCGTGTGCCAGGCGCCGCTGTAGTAGCGCTGCACGCGGTAGACGATGCACTGGCCGGCCTTGTTGGGCGTGACGGTGGCGTCGAGCTGCTCCTTGGCGGTGTGGTGGTACACCCGGTAGACGGTGCTGCCGTAGGTCGTGCTCGTGTAGTAGCCGGACAGCTTCTCCGAGATCTTCACCGACGTGTTCACGCTTCGCGCGACGGTCTTCGGCGCGTACCGGTAGTCACCGGCGAACACCGCGCTGAACGTGGTGTTGCGGGTGAGCTTGTAGGACCCCGTCAGATTGCCCTGGGAGTCCACCGTGCCCGACTTCACCAGGACCGACGTGCCTCCGTACGGCTGGGCGTAGATCGCCACCTTGCGCGTGTTGTACGTCGTCCCGAGGTGCGCGGTGATCTTCGCGGTCTGGCCGTACGAGTAGGTCGAGTGGTCGGCCGTGATGGTCAGGCTCGTCGAGACCCGGGACACCTGGACGGTGGCGCTGCGGTTGCCGGCCTTGTGCGAGGTGTCGCCGCCGTAGGTCACCTTGTAGGTGTTGGCGCCGCCGATCTGCGGGGTGTCCGCGAACGTGAACGAACCGTCCGAGGCGACTTTCGCGTCGGCGAGTGCGACACCGGACGGGTGCGCGAGGTCGGTCTTCGTCACCTTGACGACCCCACCGCTCGCGAAGGGCGAGCCGGAGAGCGTGCCGGACACGGTCAGCTTCTTGGTGCGGGTGGCCGTGGCCGGGGCGGTCAGCGTGACCGTGGTGGTCAGCTTGGAGACCTGGACGAGGCTCGTCGTGGTCGCCGCCTCGTGTGTCCCGTCCCCCGCGTAGCTCGCCGCGTAGGTGTACGTGCCCTCGGCCGGCGGGGTGTCGCTGAAGCTGAAGGAGCCGTCCGCCGCCGTCGTCGCGTCGGGCAGCGCCGTTCCGTTCCGTGTGATGTGCGCGACCTGACCCGCGGCAAGCGCCGTGGTCGACGTCAGGGTGCCGTTGACGGTCAGCTTCCGGCCCGGCACACCCGTGCTCGGGGCGGTCAGATGGAGAGAGGTCTCCGCCTTCGGCTGGGTCACGGCGGGCGCCTCGCTGACGACCGGGCCGCTCACCGTCTGGACGTCCGAGCTGTCCCCGGTGGCACCGGAGAAGGCCAGGAGCGCGGTGGACGTCAGCGTCGGTGTCGCGTCCACCACCTGCGTCCCGTCGATCCAGACGTAGAGATGACCGGTGGCCACCTGGACGTCGACCTGGTGCGTGCCCTGGCGCAGGGAGGTGCCGAGGGGGGCCACCGACTGGTAGTCGATCGCCGACGAGCCGGCCGAGCTGCGGCCGACGCCCACGAAGTTCTGCGCCTTGAGGGTGTCGTTCCAGCCGGTGCCGAACGCGACCACCGTGCCCGGCCGCCCCGCGATACCGAGGCTGTCACCGGCATCGCCCAGGGCCGAGGCGGAGTTCTGGTCCGGGTCGAGGAGGGCGAGCGTCATGCCCTTCCCTCCGGTGCCGGGGCCGAACTTCGCGGTGAAGGTGGCCCGCAGACCGTCGGTGCGCAGCGGCTCGGTGTACACCGCCGTGCCCGCCTGGTTGCTGGTCGCCGGGGTCAGCTGGACCCCGCCGCCGTCGACCGGCACCGCCGAGCCGTTGGTCCGCCAGTTCCCGTCGGCGGCCGAGCTGGTCGTCACCGCGCCCGTACCGGTGCCCTTGATCTGCACGTACATGGCGCCCTGGCCGTTGCCGCTCGCGTCGGTCCCGGTGCCGGTGACCTCGTAGAAGGCGCTCAGGTCCGCTGCGGAGCGCGGGGTGAACGTCACGCTCTGCACCGCGGTCTGCTCCGGGCCGATGACCAGGCCCTCCGACAGCTGCACCGGGCTGTTGAAGTCACCGGTCGGTGCCTTGGCCTTGGTCACCGTCACCGGGATGTTGCCGGTGTTGGTGATGGTGAACGACAGCGACTTGGAGCTGCCGACCGGGACCTGGCCGAAGTCCAGGGCGCTGGTGGAGAACTCCAGGTGTCCCTGGCCCGTGATGGCCGTGGCGCTGACCGGCACGCTCAGCGTGTGGGTGGCGCCGCCGCCGCTGCTGCTGACCACGAGCGCGTCGCTGTCGGTCTGGTCGGTGGTCGGCGTGTAGGTCATCGAGAGCACGAAGGAGCCGCCGGCCGGTACGACCGTCCCCGTGCCGGGCAGCCCCGAGGCGGAGAAGGCGCCGCCGGGGGAGTCGACCGAGTCGATGGTCTCCGGGTCGGTACCGGTGTTGGTGATCTGGAGGTTCAGCGTCGAGGTGCTGCCGGTGGGCACTTCCCCGAAGTCCAGGGCGCCGGGTGCCGCGCCGAAGCCGGGCCTGGTGCCGATGCCGTGGAGGGCGAAGACCAGCTTCTGGCCGTCCGAGAGGTTCGCGGTCAGGGTGCCGTTGATGCCGCCGGTGGTGGTGGGGGCGAAGCCGATCGGCACGTCCAGGGTGTCGTTCGCCGCCAGCGCGGTGGGCTGATCGGCGGTGGGAGCGACGGACGGGTCGACCGAGAACGCGCCGGAGGCCTTGAGTCCGGTGATGCTGACGTCCTGGGTGGCGGTCAGCTTCATCTTGGCCGAGCCGCTGTCACCCACGCCGACCTGGCCGAAGTCCAGCGAGGCCGCGGTCAGGGCCGTCCTGGCCGGGCTGCCGAAGCCGTAGAGGACACCGTCGCGGGTGCCGACGTAGACCTTGCCGCGGTCGGCGGTGGGTGTGCTGAACTTCGTGGCGGTGCCGATCGGCGCGGACCACAGCAGCTGGAGCAGGCCGTTGCCGTCGGGGGCGGGGCTGTAGGCGCGCAGGGTGCCGTCGGCGCCGGAGGCGTTGCTCGCGGAGGTCATCCACACCAGGGCGCTGGACTCGTCCGTGCCGTTGGAGGTGACCAGGGGAGAGCCGCTGGTGTAGCCGAAGGTGTCCTGGCTCTGGCCGGTGAGGGTGAGCGTGGGCGTACCGCCGTTGCGCACGCCGTACTTGAGGGCGCGCAGCGGGCCCTGGTTGCCGACGACGTAGACATAGCCGCCGTCGCCGCCCCAGAACGCGGGGTGTCCCCACATGCCCTGGTAGGGGCCGGACACGCTCACCGCGTCGTCGCCGCCCTGGGCGCCCTGGCCCATGCCGCCGAGGTTGTCGCGGTCGAGCAGGAACACCCGCCCGTCCTTGCCCTGCTGGACCAGCAGATGCGGGTGCTCGCTGGTGCCGAAGTCGTCCGGCAGCGCCATCGGGGCGCCGGAGGAGATGTCCTGGTCGTTGAGGTCCAGGGTGGCGGCGTCGCTCGGGCTGAAGAAGTCGGCCGTGCTGAGGCTGTTGTCGCCGTTGACCTGGAGGCGTACGACCGACTCGGCCAGGGTGCCCTGCACGGTCTTGCCGGGCCCGGGCGCCGGGCTGATGCCGTTGCCGGTGCTGAAGAAGATCCGGCCGGACCCGTCCGAGACCAGTCCGCCGCCGGCCTGCCAGATGCCGGCGCCGCCGGTGCCGGCACCGGTCGCCGTGGCCCACATGGAGGTGATGCTGTGCGCGGTGGTGCTCACCCCGACCACATAGCCGCGGTAGGGCCACGCGTCGCAGTGGGCGCCGAAGCCGGCGTAGACCACGCCGTTCATCAGCAGCAGGCCGGGGCGCTGCTGCTCGTAGTAGGCGTCGAAGGAGACGCTCGGGTCGTTGACGGGGCTTCCGGCGATGGTGACCGGCCACCCGGAGCGCTCGGCTCCGGAGCTCGGGTCCACGGCGTGCATCAGCCAGGTCGGGTGACGGTGCGTGGCGGTGCCGTCGTCGACCTTGGTGGTGAAGTAGAGGGAGTCGGTGTCGGAGTCGTACACGGGAGTCGCGGTCGCCCCGATGTTGGGCACCAGGTCACCGCAGCCGATCGCCGCGGCCGGCCACGAGGGTCCGTAGTTCTTGCTCCACTCGATCGCGCCGGTGGTGCGGTCGAGGCCGTACATGGTGTTGCTCTCCGTGACCGCGATCACCTGGTCGCCGTGCACCAGCGGCTGGGCGTATATCTGCCCGTCGAGCTTGGTGGCGAAGAGGCGGCCGAAGGCGGACGACTGGACGACCGCGGGGGAGAGCGAGGACTCGCCCTGGTCCCAGTTGGTGCGCAGGTTGTCGACGCCCGCCGTGTTCTGGTCGGCCTGGGCCGAGGAGGCCACCAGGCTGACCGTGGTGCCGATCAGTGCCGCGGTGGCCACGGCCGCTATGGACAACAGCCATGTGCGCCGCCGGCTGCGATGGCGGCCACCGCGTGCAGGCATGGAAAACCCGGGCAAAACGGGACCTCCCCCTGATGTCCGTGCCCGGAAACGGTCACAGGCGCGGCACAAACGTGAAGACTGAGTGGTTGTTCTTACCATCAGTTGGCCGGTTTGTGCACTGGGGCGCCTGTGTTCCCCCTGTGACGCGTGATGAAACCCTCACTTAACAAGGTTGTTGAGTCACAAAGGAAAAACCCGGTTATGCTTTCGCGGTCCGGCTGAAAGTTCGATTTATAGGGGTGGTCGGGCACCGGGTGGGTTGTGGTTTCACAGGGCTGTCAGAGCCCTGGGGGGGTTCATGAGTAGTGCAGTGAATGCTGCCGCACGCGCCGATCGCTCTCGCAGGCGCAGGCGGGTGGCCGAAAGTCACGGGCTGTTGCCGCAGCCGCCGGACGACACCGAGAAGTACTCGTACACGCGCCGTCACCTGTGGGTCCTGACACTCGGGTCGCTGATCAGCTTCGCCTGTCTCGCGGTGAGCCAGTTCCTGTTCACGGCGTCCAGCCCGTGGTTCTGGCTGACGATGCCGTTGCTCGCCTTCGTGGTCGCGGACTATCTGATCTCGCTGTACCTGGACGGGCTCAGCAAGGACTTCGACATCAAGGCGCACAAGCAGCTGGTGCGTGCCTGGCGGCCCGCGGTGTACCCCAGCGTGGACGTCTTCCTGCCGGTGTGCGGTGAGCCGCTGGAGGTGCTGCACAACACCTGGGTCAACGTGAACCGGCTCGCGGGCACCTACCGGGGCGTCGTCAAGGTGTACGTGCTGGACGACGCCGACGACCCCGAGGTCGGCGCCATGGCCCGGGACTTCGGCTTCCACTACGTGGTACGGCCCAACCGCGGTTGGTTCAAGAAGGCCGGCAACCTCCACCACGCCTTCGGGATCACCGACGGCGACCACATCCTCATCCTCGACGCCGACTTCGCGCCGCGCGCCGACCTCCTCGACGAACTGCTGCCGCACATGGACGCGGACGAGCGGACCGGGATCGTGCAGTCGCCGCAGTTCTTCCGGATCACCGACCGGCAGAACTGGATCGAGCGCGGAGCGGGAGCGGTGCAGGAGCAGTTCTACCGGTCCGTGCAGACCTCCCGTGAGGACAAGGACGGCTCGATCTGCGTCGGCTCGTGCGCGGTCTACCGGCGCGCGGCCCTCGCCCAGATCGGCGGCATCACGCTGATCGAGCACTCCGAGGACATGTACACCGGCTTCGACCTGCGGGCGCTGGGCTGGAAGCTGCGCTACGTCCCCGTCGCGGTGTCGGCCGGGGTGTGCCCGGACACCGCCGGCGCCTTCCACAACCAGCAGTACCGCTGGTGCATGGGCTCGCTGGAACTGCTCACCAGCAAGCGGTTCTGGGAGCTGGACCTGAGGTTCCAGACCCGGCTGTGCTACATCTCGGGCTTCCTCTACTACCTGCAGACCGCCCTGGCGACCTTCCTCACGCCGATCATCCCGCTGTCGCTGATGATCCTGCGTCCCGATCTGCTGCGCGCCGAGGCCGCCATGTGGGTGCTGCCCAGCGTGGCCTATGTGACGCTGGTGCTGCCCTTCTGGCACCGGGCGCCGTACCGGCTGGAGGCCTGGGCGGTGCGGCTGATGTACGGCTGGTCGCATGTCTTCGCCGTCTGGGACGTGCTGCGCGGCCGTCCCATGGGCTGGAAGCCGACCGGATCGCAGGGCGCCAAGAAGAACGGCATGCGCCGCTGGTGGATCGGTATGGTCGGCTGGACCGGCGGCACCGCGGTGCTGTGGGTGGTCGTCGCCGCCTGGCGGATGCTCACCGAGTACCCGCCGGACTTCGCCCTGATGCTGTCCGCAGGCCTCTTCTACGCGATCGTCGTCGGTCGCGCCCTGGTCCAGCCGCGCGCCCGCGCAGTGGAGGAACCCAGCGTATGACCCACCCCCAGCGCACCGCGCGAGCGCTTCGGCCCGTGCGGATGATCGCCGCCGCCCTGCTGGCAAGCGCTCTCCTGGCGGGCTGCACCACGTTCTCCGAGAAGGGGCGTGACGACTACGAGCGCGCCCAGGGCGAGCAGCCGGGTGCCCAGAGCCCCGGCGAGGCCTCCGACTCCGCGAAGCCCGAGCCGCCGTACGACGTGCGACCGCTGCTGCAGCCCGCCAAGAAGTACCTGGGGGTGGCCGCCGACGGCGCCCCCGCCAAGATGACCTCCGTCGCGGACTTCGCGAAGCGGGGCGGCAAGAAGCCCAACCTGATCGAGTTCTACTCGGCCTGGGGCGACCAGTACGAGACACGGCTGGTGCAGAAGACCTGGGACTACGGCGCCCTGGCCTTCGTCGCCTGGGAGCCCTTCGACGCCTCCCTCAAGGACATCGCCTCCGGCAAGGAGGACGACTACATCCGGTCCTACGCGCAGTCCGTCAAGGAGCTGAACCTGCCGGTGGCGATCAGCTTCGGGCACGAGATGAACGGCTTCTGGTACCCCTGGGGCACCAAGAAGGCCACGGCCGCGCAGTTCACCGCCGCCTACAAGCACATCCACGACCTCTTCGACGACGAGGGCGCCACCCAGGTCATCTGGGTGTGGAGCCCGAACGTCGTCAACCCGATGCCCAAGGTGAAGCTGAAGCCGTACTGGCCGGGCGACGACTACGTGGACTGGGTCGGCGTCATCGGCTACTACGCGGCCACCGGACCGTCGACGTACAAGACGCTCTACGGCCCGACGATGACCCAGATCCGGTCCTTCACGAAGAAACCGTTCATCATCGCGGAGACGGCGGCGCAGGCCGGTGAGCGCAAGCCCACCGACATCAAGGACCTCTTCGAGGGGACCGCGGCACGCGAGGACGTCGTCGGACTGGTCTGGTTCAACTTCGACAAGGAGACCGACTGGCGCATCAACAGCGGTCCGCTGTCCCAGCAGGCGTTCCGCAAGCAGGCCGCCGACCCGAGCTTCGGATTCGATGTGACCAAACCATGAGCGACCGGCACCCGCCCGTCTGGGCGGACGACCCCGCTCTGCGGGGCGACGCGCACGACCCGTCGTACGGCCAGGACCCGTCGTGGTCGTACGGGCAGCAGTACGCCCAGCAGGCGCACCCCGCGCCGCAGCAGGGCGAGGTGACCGACACCGGCAGCTGGCGCTTCGACGGCCACACCTCCTCGTACACCGACCAGCGGACCTACGACACCTTCGCGCCCTACGACCCCTACGCCACCTACACCGCGACGGAGCCGGCGCCGGCCCCCGCACCGGTGTCGCCCGAACCCGAGCCGGAGCAGCCCGGGTACGTGCTGCCGCCCGTCCAGGAGTCCTCCTGGGCCGTGGACACCGGGCGCAGCCGGCTGCTCGGGCGGTGGGTGCTGCTGTGCGTCCTGCTCATCCAGGCTGGCCTCTCGCTGCGGCTGCGCGGCACCGCCTTCGAGGACGAGGCGCTGTACGTCCTCGCGGGCCACTACGAGATCGGCAACATCCTGCACGGCACCCCCGTGCCGGGCGACTTCGAGGGCTACTTCTCCGGCTACCCGAAGCTGTACCCGGTGCTGGCCGCGATGGTCGACAGCGTGGCCGGGCTCGCCGGGGTGCGCATCGTCAGCCTGGTCTTCATGCTCGGCGCGACCAGCCTGCTGTACGCGACCACCCGCCGGATGTTCGACGTCCGGGCGGCGATCGGCGCGGCGGCCCTCTTCTCGGTCGTCCAGTCCACCGTCTTCCTCGGCAACTTCGCCACCTTCGACGCGGCGGCGATCTTCCTGCTGGCGCTGTCCGCGTGGATCGTGGTGCGCACCGGCCGCGCGCCGATCGTGGCGGTGGTGCTCGCGGCGCCCCCGGCGGTCCTCGCCTTCGCCACCAAGTACGCGGCGGGCCTGTATCTGCCCACCCTGGTGGTCCTGGCGGTGCTGACCGCCTTCCGCCACCGCGGGCTGCGCGCGCTGGCCCGCGGAGCGCTGCTCGGCGGGGCCATGGGCGCCCTGCTGGGCGCCGGGTATCTCTTCGCCGGATCACTCGGCGGCATCAGCCAGACCACCACCAACCGTGCCAAGGGCGCCGACACCGCGGCGCAGCTCCTCCAGCACAGCGCCCAGTGGGGCGGGCTGATGTTCCTCACGGCGGTCGGCGGCTCCCTCGCCTACGCGATCCGTCCGCACATGGGCGAGATGCCCTGGCTCGAACAGGTGGGCCCCGGCCGGTTCCGCCGGATCGCGCTCGGTGTGCTGCTCACCGGTACCGCGCTGCTCGCCCCGGCCTACCAGATCCATCTGCAGACCGAGGTCTCGCTCTTCAAGCACGTGGGCTTCGGCCTGCTCTTCGCCGGACCCATGGCGGGCCTGGGCATCTCCCGCCTCGTCGGCCCGCACTTCCGGCACCCCCAGCTCGGGATCATGCTGTACGTCCTGACGCTCGTGTTCGGCATGGTGCAGTCGCAGCAGAACTACAGCTTCCCGGACTCCCGCGAGATGACGGCCGTCCTGCGTCCCATGGTCGACCGCAAGGGCACCTACCTGGCCGAGGAGCACGAGGTCCCCGCCTACTACCTGCGGGACGTCACCGGCTACGGGCAGTGGCAGAGCACCTTCGGCATGGACTACACGGACAAGAAGGGCAAGCGGTACTCGGGCCCCGAGGCCTACGCCGCCGCCGTCAAGGACGCGAAGTTCGACATCATCGTGTTGCGCGGGACGGTCACGCCCGACGTCGACACGGCCGTCACGGACGCGCTGCGCGGCAACCCCCACTACCGCCTGGCCGCCGTCACCCGGTTCACCACCAGCAAGGGCGACGGCGCGTACCGGATTTGGGTGAAGAGATGAGTTTCGACGCCTCCGGCCGGTACGACGGCGGGTATACCGAGGGCGCCCCGGGCCACGACCCGTACCCGGGCCAGGACGCCTACGCGGGCCAGGAGGCCTACGCCGGCCAGTGGGCGCAAGCAGGTCAGGGTCAGGACGTCTACGCGGCTCCGGAGCAGGGCGCCCACTCCGGCCCCGGGACCTACGCGGAGCCCGGGCCGTACTCCGCGCCGGCACGGTACGGGGACGGCGACCGGTACGCCGGTGCCGGGGCGTCCCCCGCGCAGACGGCCGTCACCGAGCCCGAGGCCGCTCCTCAGGCCGGTCCGCGGGCCGTCGCGGTCGAGGCCGGCGAAGGGACGGCGTCCGAGGCCGCGTCCGAGGAGACGCCCCGGGACGCGAAGGGCGGGCGGCTCGCCGCCGTCGCCACGTTCCTGGTGCCGACCGCGCTCGCCTTCGCCATGATCCTGCGCGGGTTCGGCGACCGTGAGCTGTGGCGGGACGAACACGCCACCTGGTGGGCGGCCAGCCTGTCGTTCCACGACCTGAGCATGCTGATCCGCAGCATCGACGTGGTGTTCACCCCGTACTACGTCTTCATGCACTGCTGGATCGCGCTGGCCGGTGACTCCCCGAGCGCGATGCGGGTCCCGGGCGCGGTCGCCATGGCGGTGTCGGCCGGTCTGCTCGCCCTGCTCGGCAGACGGCTGTTCACCACCCAGGTGGGTGTCCTCGCGGGGCTGGCCCTGGCCGTCCTGCCGCTGACCACGCGGTACGGGCAGGAGATCCGGCCGTACCCCTTCGCGGTCGCCCTGGTGCTCCTGTCGACGCTGCTGCTCGCGCGGGCTCTGGACCAGCCGTCGTTCAGAGTCTGGGTCGCCTACACGCTGTCGGTGCCGCTGATCGGCTGGAGCCATCTGGCCTCGCTCGCGGTGCTCGGCGCCCATCTGGTGATGGTCCTGCAGAAGCGGCGGGCCGGCGACAAGATCGTCGGCTGGGCCTACACCGCGGCACTGATCCTCGGCATGTGCTTCGTCATGCCGATGGCCGTCTCGGGTTCGGGGCAGAGCGGTCAGATCGCGTGGAACAACCCGGGGTTCAAGGACCTGGTGGACTTCCCCGAGAACCTCTTCGGTTCCTGGGCGGTGGCGGTGCCCGTGATGGCGCTCGGCCTGGTCGGCCTCTGCTTCGCGGGCCGCACCGCGCTGCCGCTGGCGGTGTGGATCGTGTTGCCACCGGTGGCCACCTATCTCACCGCGGCCCAGCTGCACCTCTTCCTGCCGCGCTATCTGCTGTTCACCGCACCCGCGTGGGTGCTGCTCACGGCCGTCGCCGTGGAACGCCTGGCCGGTCCGGTGGCCGGGGCCAGGGCGGGCTCCGGCGGCGCGGTGCGGCGCGGGTTCGGCTGGGTGCTGGCCGCCGCCGCGGTCGCGGGACTCGCCTTCCAGTCGCTGCCGGGTATCCGCGCGGCCCATCACAACGCGGTGGGCGAGCCCGACTTCCGCGGTGCCGCCCGGATCGTCCAGGCCCAGCAGCGCAAGGGCGACGGCATCGTCTTCAGCGGTGTGCTCCAGGAACGCCGGGCCATGGCCTACGAACTGCGCGACGACGCCGGCCGGCCACACGATGTGCTGATGTACCGCACCCCGCAGCAGCGGGGCTCGTACGACGCGGCCGAGTGCCCGCGCCCGGCGAGCTGCCTGGCCAAGAGCGATCGGCTCTGGCTGGTGTCGACGACGCTCGACGGGCAGCCGTTCAGCGGGATGCCGAAGGCCACGGCGACCGTGATCCAGAAGGACTTCCGGATCGTGCGGACCCGGAAGCTCGACTACCTCCAGCTGGTGCTCCTGGAAAGGACCCGGGCGGCGACCGAGGGCACGTCCCACGACGACGCCGCCAACCGCAAGGTGCACCTCTGAGCTGGATTCACCGGACCGCCCGCGAGAGCCTCTCGCGGGTGTGAGCAGTCCCATCTGGGGAGGGAAAGAAATGACGTACGACCTGGGGCGCGCCCGCGTCACCGTGGTGATGCCCACCTACAACGAGGCCGCGAACCTGCCGCGGATGGCGGAGGCCGTGCAGTCGCTCGGGCTGCCCGGGCTCCATCTGAAGATCGTCGACGACTCCAGCCCGGACGGCACCGGCCGGATCGCCGAGGAGCTGGCGGAGAAGTACAACTGGGACGGCCGGTACCGCATGAGCGTGCTGCACCGCACCGAGAAGGACGGTCTCGGCCGCGCCTACGTGGCGGGCATGAGCGCCGCGCTCGACGAGGGCGCCGAGTACGTCGTCCAGATGGACGCCGACGGCAGCCACCCGGTGGAAGCGGTCCCACGCATGCTCGGTACGGCGGTGGCGTCCGGGGTGGGCCTGGTCGTCGGCAGCCGGTACGTCGAGGGCGGCTCCCTGGACGAGGAGTGGGGCAGGCACCGCGTCCTGCTGTCCCGGTTCGCCAACCGCTACGCCCGGACCGTGCTCGGCACCAAGATCCGGGACATCACCGCCGGCTTCAACCTGTGGTCGGCCGCCACGCTGCGGGACATCGACCTCGCGACCCTGGACAGCGCCGGCTACAGCTTCCAGGTCGAGCTGAAGTTCAAGGCCGTACGGGCCGGGCACAGCGCCGTCGAGATCCCGATCCGCTTCGAGGAGCGCACGGAGGGCGTCTCCAAGATGAACCTCTCGACGCAGATCGAGTCGGCCGTGATGCCGGTGCGGCTGCGGCTGCGCAACCGGCGGGGTTGAGCGCCACCGTGAGCGGACGGCACGCGCTTCCGTCGCGGACGGGGAAGCTGTACGGCGAGATCGCGAAGTTCGGCCTGGTGGGGGCCTCGGGGTTCGTGGTGAACCTCGCGGTCTTCAACGCCATCAGGACCTTCACCCAGTGGCAGACGGTCCGGGCGAGCGTCATGGCGACCGCCGTCGCGATCCTGACCAACTATCTCGGCCTGCGGTACTTCACCTACCGCGAGCGGACCCAGGAGGACCGCGGCAGCAAGCGGAGGGAGATGACTCTCTTCCTCTTCTTCAGCGCGGTCGGCCTGGTCATCGAGAACGGGGTGCTCTACGCGGCCACCTACGGGCTCGGCTTCGACGGCACGATCGCCAACAACGTCAGCAAGTTCGTGGGCATCGGCATCGCGACCCTCTTCCGCTTCTGGTCCTACCGGACCTGGGTCTTCCGCACGGCGCCCGAGCCCGCTACCCGCTCGCCGCGGCCGACGCCTGAGCCTCTCCCCGTCGGCGGATCTGGCGGAAGGTGAACAGCTGCAGGTCGTCGCCGGCCGAGAACACCTTGGTGTCCTTGGTCGTGACGTCCTTGCCGTTCAGGAAGCCGCCGGTGGTGAAGTAGGCGTAGCGGCCGTAGGCGTTGGTCGTCGTGCGGCACTTCGCGCCGTCGCAGAAGGCCTTCACCCCGCCGCCGGACAGCGGCTTGACGAAGCCCGCCTTGTCCGCGGTGGCCTTGACCTTGTTCGCCTGCGCCTCGGTGTCGAAGACGGCCACGCCGACCGTCACCGCGACACCGTCCTTCTGGTACGTCACCCGCAGCAGCCGGGTGCAGCCGTTCTTGGTGAGAAGGTTCACGAAGGTGCCCTGGACCGCCGAGGCACAGCTCTTCGTGTCGGCCGTGGCGCCCTTCTTGTAGACGGTCGACCCCATGGTCAGCTGGGTGCCCGGGAAGAGGTCCGTCACGACGAGCGGGGCCGTGTCCTTGGCCTTGCTGTCGATGAACTCCTTCGGGTCCAGCGGGGGCGGGGCGCTGGTCGGCGCGAAGGACGGGGCGGTCGCGGTGCTGCCGGGGATGGAGGCGCTCGCGGGCAGGTTGGACGGGTTGCCCGAGGCCTCGTTCTTGCCGTCCGCGGAGACCACGGCCGCCGCGACGGCACCGGCTATCGCGAGGGTGGCGAGCACGCCGCCGCCGATGAACAGCAGCCGGCGCCTCTTGTTGCGGATCTCCGACGCCTCGGCCAGTGCCGCCCAGTCCGGGGTCCGGCCGTCGCCGCCGCTGTTCCACGGCTGCTGGGATTGCGGTTTCCAGGGATCCCACTGGGACTGGGGTCCCCCCTGCTGCCCAAAGCTCATGGGGCGCATCTTAGACGGGGGTCGGGTGGTGCAGGTGTGGGTCCGCCGGGGCCCCGCGGGACCTTTCCGGCAGGGCCGTACATCTCGGCCGCGTATTGTTGTAGGGGCGTTGCGCGGGATGCCGTGCGGGCTCGTTTTGACCCGTCCGGGTGGGCCCCGGTATCCTGCTTCTTCGTTGTGTATTGGCTTGCTCGTTCTCACGCGAGACGCCCATACCTAGGTTCCCTGGAGCAGTTACCAGTGGGCGGCATACGGGCAGCGTCCCCGGCATTGTCGTCCCCAGCTGCACGATCGCTTCAGTGATGCCATGTGTCAGCACCCATCCACTGAAGAAGAAGGCTGCGAAGTGCGTACATACAGCCCCAAGCCCGGCGATGTGACTCGCCAGTGGCACGTCATCGACGCTCAGGACGTCGTCCTGGGCCGTCTCGCGACGACCGCCGCGTCCCTTCTCCGCGGCAAGCACAAGCCGATCTACGCGCCCCACGTCGACACCGGTGACTTCGTCATCATCATCAACGCCGACAAGGTGCACCTGTCCGGCAACAAGCGGACCCAGAAGATGGCGTACCGCCACTCCGGCTACCCGGGTGGTCTGCGCTCCGTCCGTTACGACGAGCTGCTGGACAAGAACCCGGAGAAGGCCATCGAGAAGGCCGTCAAGGGCATGCTCCCCAAGAACACGCTGGGCCGTCAGATGCTCTCGAAGCTGAAGGTCTACAAGGGTGACCAGCACCCGCACGGCGCGCAGCAGCCGCAGCCGTTCGAGATCACCCAGGTCGCGCAGTAAGTCCGGCCACCCCTAAGCCTGAAGAGAATCTGAGGAGAATCGTGGCCGAGACCACTGCCGAGCAGCCGCTCGAAGAGCTTGACATCGACAGCTACACCACGGAGTCGGACGTCCCCGTCGAGGGCGAGTACACCTCCGAGTCCCTGGCGTCCCGCTTCGGCGACCCCCAGCCGGCCGCCGGCCTGGGCCGCCGCAAGAACGCCATCGCCCGCGTCCGGATCGTCCCGGGCACCGGCAAGTGGAAGATCAACGGTCGCACCCTCGAGGACTACTTCCCGAACAAGGTGCACCAGCAGGAAGTCAACGAGCCCTTCAAGGTGCTCGAGCTCGAGGGCCGCTACGACGTCATCGCCCGCATCGCCGGTGGCGGTGTCTCCGGTCAGGCCGGTGCGCTCCGTCTCGGTGTCGCCCGCGCGCTGAACGAGGCCGACGTCGACAACAACCGCGGCCCGCTCAAGAAGGCCGGCTTCCTCCGCCGCGACGACCGTGCGGTCGAGCGCAAGAAGGCCGGTCTCAAGAAGGCCCGCAAGGCCCCGCAGTACAGCAAGCGCTAAACACCAGCTGCCTGCACGTACTCCGAACGCCCCGGCGGCACGCCACAGTGCCGGCCGGGGCGTTCGTTTATCACCGCGGTGGGCGTATAACGGCACAAGGCGCTCAAAGGCTTGTGTGATCGGATGCGGGGGGTACCCGGGATGTCGGGATCCAGGTCGCCCGCAACAGCTGACGCTTCCTCAGGAGGACAAGTGGGACGACTCTTCGGCACGGACGGCGTGCGGGGCGTCGCCAACGCGGATCTGACGGCCGAGATGGCGCTCGGTCTGTCGGTCGCGGCGGCGCACGTGCTGGCCGAGGCGGGATCGTTCGAGGGCCACCGGCCGACAGCGGTGGTCGGACGGGACCCGCGCGCGTCCGGAGAGTTCCTCGAGGCGGCGGTGGTCGCGGGCCTCGCGAGCGCCGGCGTGGACGTCCTGCTGGTCGGTGTGCTGCCCACCCCGGCGGTGGCGTACCTCACCGGCGTGCTCGGCGCCGACCTCGGTGTCATGCTCTCCGCCAGCCACAACGCCATGCCCGACAACGGCGTCAAGTTCCTCGCCCGCGGCGGCCACAAACTCGACGACGACCTCGAGGAGCGGATCGAGGCGGTCTACGAGGCCCACCGCCACGGTGAGCCCTGGGAGCGGCCCACGGGCGCGGGCGTCGGACGGGTGCGGACGTACGGCGAGGGGTTCGACCAGTACGTGGCGCATCTGATCGCCGTACTGCCGAACCGGCTCGACGGGCTGAAGATCGTCCTCGACGAGGCGCACGGTGCCGCGGCGCGGGTGTCGCCGGAGGCGTTCTCGCGGGCCGGCGCCGAGGTGATCACCATCGGTGCCGATCCGGACGGGCTCAACATCAACGACGGCTGCGGCTCCACCCACCTCGGCCTCCTCAAGGCCGCGGTGATCCAGCACGGCGCCGACTTCGGCATCGCGCACGACGGTGACGCCGACCGCTGCCTGGCCGTGGACCACACCGGGGAAGAGGTCGACGGCGACCAGATCATGGCCGTACTGGCGCTGTCGATGCGGGAGCGCTCCGCGCTGCGGGCCGACACCGTCGTCGCGACCGTGATGTCCAACCTGGGCTTCAAGCTGGCGATGGAGCGCGAGGGCATCCGGCTCGTGCAGACCGCGGTCGGGGACCGGTATGTGCTGGAGGAGATGAAGGAGCACGGGTTCGCCCTCGGCGGCGAGCAGTCCGGGCATGTGATCATCCTCGACCACGCGACGACCGGCGACGGGACGCTGACCGGCCTGATGCTGGCGGCCCGGGTCGCCGAGAGCGGGCGGTCGCTGCGCGAACTGGCCTCGGTGATGGAGCGGTTGCCGCAGGTGCTGATCAATGTGCCGGACGTCGACCGGACCCGGGTGGGGACGTCGGCGGAGCTGGCGTCCGCCGTCTCCGAGGCCGAGCGCGAACTCGGCTCGACCGGGCGGGTGTTGCTGCGCCCCTCGGGCACCGAGCCGCTGGTGCGGGTCATGGTCGAGGCGGCCGACATCGACCAGGCGCGGTCGGTGGCCGGGCGGCTCGCGGACGCGGTGAAGTCGGCCCTGGGCTGACTCCCCGGGCGGCGCGCGTCCCGGGACGGGTAAGGTCCGTGGAATGCCGAGAGTCAAGGTCAGCGTGATCGTCCCCGTGTACAACACGGGGAAGTACGTCGACGAGTGCGCGCCGTCCCTGCTGGGCCAGTCGCTGCCCGCCGACGAGTACGAGGTCGTCTACGTCGACGACGGCTCGACGGACGACACCCCGGCCCGGCTGGAGAAGATCGCGGCGGAGCACCCGAACGTGCGGGTGCTCACCCAGCCCAACTCCGGCTGGCCCGGCGCGCCCCGCAACCTCGGCATGCGGCACGCCCGGGGCGAGTACATCCAGTTCGTCGACCACGACGACACGCTCGGGCCCGAGGCCCTGGAGCGGCTGTACGAGCACGCCAGGAACAACGACGCCGACGTGGTGCTCGGCAAGATGTCCAGCACCATGGTCCGGCCCCGCCGTCTGTTCCGGCACAGCGTGGACGCCTGCACCATCGAGAACGACGAGCTCATGCAGAGCATGTCGCCGCACAAGATGTTCCGCCGGGCGTTCGTCGAGGAGCACGGCCTGCGGTTCCCCGAGGGACCGTGGATCCTGGAGGACCTGCTCTTCGTGAGCGCCGCCTATCTGAAGGCGGAGCGGATCTCGATCCTCGCCGACTACCCCTGCTACTACTGGATGAAGCGGGACGACGGCGGCAACAACACCCAGCACCGGTTCAACCCCCGGCACGGCTTCTGGGCCAACTGCCGCACCATCGTCCGCCAGATCAAGGACGCCACCGAGGCCTCCGACGACCTCGACGCCCTGCAGAACCGTCTCCTCCACCGGCTCTACCACGTCGAGATCCTCTCCCGCACCCGCGAGCCCGAGATCCTCCGCGAGGACCCCGCCGAGCAGCGGCAGCGCTTCGAGGCGGCCCGCGAGCTGGCGCTGACCGAGTTCCCGGCGGCCGTACGCGAGGGCCTGCCCACCGTGTCCCGGCTGCGCGCCGAACTCCTCGAACGCGGTGACTTCGACGGCGCGTCGGCGCTCGCCGAACGGGTCCGCGAGGTGAAGGCCCGCAGCGAGGTCGGCGGATTGCGGTGGGAGGCCGGACGGCTGGTCGCCGATGTCACGCTGAGCCTGCTGCGCGGGGACGGCGAACCCCTGCTCGTCGTGGAGCGGGACGGCAAGCGGTGGCTGGACCCCGAGCTGCTCGCCGGTGTGCCCGGCACGGAGGACGGCTGGGAGATCCGCGACCCGTTCCGGCTCGCCTACGCGGAGCTGGTGGTCAAGGACCGGGACCGGGATGACTGGTGGTACCCCGAGGGCGACCTGGAGGTCCGTCTGGAGCCGTTCGGCGAGGGCCGTTCGCGGCTCGTCGCGTCCGGGCGGCTGCTGCTCGACCCCGAGCGGCTGGCCGGCGGACGGCCCCTGGAACGCGGGGTGCACGACGTATGGGCGTACGTCCAGCTGCTGGGCATCGACCGGATGGTCCGTGTCACCGGCGCCGGCACCCCGGGCGCCCCGGCCACGGGCCCGGCGCTGACCGGCGGGCGGCTCGCGCTGCCGTACTGGACGGGCAGCGGCCAGCTCGCCCTCGACATCGACCAGCGGCAGCGCGGACTGGGTCCGGACATGGCACAGGCCGCCGCCGGGAACGCCGGGCGCGGTGAGCGCTCGCTGCCGCTGCCGTACCTGGCGGCCACGGCGGACGGCGGTCCGGCCCGACTCAAGGTCACCGTGGGCGCCCGCGCCGTGGACGCCGAGCTGATCGCCGGCCCGGACGGCACCACGGGAGCGCTGCGCCTGCCCGCCCGTCTGTCCCTCCCGTCCGGCCGGCACCCGGTCACCCTCCCGAAGACGGACACCCCCGTCGCGTACGCCGTGATCCGCGACGGCGCGCTGCTGCGCCTGGAGGGCCCGGCCTACGCCGCGGGCACGGGCCGCCGGTGGGCCGACGCGCTCGCGGACAACGGAGGGGTGCGGAAGGTACGGCGACGGCTGGGACGGGGCTGAGGTCCGGGCCCACGACACCTTCGGCCCTCGACACCTTCGGCCTACGACACCTTCCGCCACAGCCACTTCTGGGCCAGCAGGGTCATCGTGCCGGCCAGCACGATGCCCAGGAGGTTCAGCAGGAGCTGCTCGGTGGAGCCCCAGGCCTGGCGGTACTCGCTGTAGGCGAAGGCGACGGCCGCGTTGGCCGCCGCCGGGACCGTCGTCACGGAGATGGCGACACCCACCAGCAGCCCCGACTTCGCCGAGGTCAGCGACAGGGTGCCCGCGATGCCCGCGAGTACGGCGACCACGAAGGAGAAGGCGTCGGGGCGGTAGATGAAGTTGGTGTTGGGGCGGGTCGCCTGCAGCTGCACCTTGGTGAACAGACCGACACCGTCCATGAAGTACGTGAAGCCCACCGTCACCGCCATCGCCACCGCGAACCCCACCAGCAGCGCGATCAGCGAGCGCAGCGCGAGCCGCGGATGGCGTTGCACCATGGCCGTGCAGATACCGGCCAACGGCCCGAACTCCGGGCCCACCGCCATCGCGCCCACGATGAGGATCGCGTTGTCCAGGACCACACCGCAGGCCGCGATCATCGTGGCGAGGGTGATGAAGGCGACGTAGGTGAAGGAGAGCGTCGACTCCTCGTGGGTCGCCTCGGTGAGGTGTTCCCACAGGACCGCGTCCGCGCCCTCGCCCGGAGCCTCCGCCGCGGCCTTGTCGGCGCGCTTGGACAGGGAGAGGTCGATGTTCTCGACGGCGATCGAGCCGGTCTGCTCGATGCCCAACTCCTGCAGCCCGGTGAGGAGTTCGTCGCCGGCCTCGCGGGCCACGTCGCACATCACGACATCCCCCGCCGGGTTGCGGGCGGCACCGGGCAGGACGACCACATGGGTGGTGCCGACCGTCTTCTCGATGAGACGGACCACGTCCTCGGTCCGGTCGGCCGGGGTGATCAGGCGCAGGTGCAGCATGGGGGAAGGCTAGCGGTCACAGTTTCCGCAGCCGCAGGCGCTGGACCTTGTGGTCGGGACCCTTGCGGACCACAAGGGTGGCGCGGCCCCGGGTGGGGGCGATGTTCTCCATCAGATTCGGCTTGTTGATGGTGCGCCACTGGGCGCGGGCGTAGTCGAGGGCCTCCTCCTCGGAGACCTGGGTGTACTTGCGGAAGTACGAGTCCGGGTCCTGGAAGGCGGTCTGACGCAGCTTCTTGAAGCGGTTGAGGTACCAGCGCTCGATGTCGTCGGCCGCCGCGTCGATGTACACGCTGAAGTCGAAGTAGTCGGCGAGACCGACCCGGGTGCGGCCGTCCTGGCCGGGCAGGGCGGGCTGCAGCACGTTCAGCCCCTCGACGATCAGGATGTCCGGGCGGCGGACCACGAGCTTCTCGCCGGGGACGATGTCGTAGATCAGGTGCGAGTAGACGGGCGCGGTGACCTCGTCCTTGCCGGCCTTGATGTCGGCGACGAAACGGGTCAGGGCGCGGCGGTCGTACGACTCCGGGAAGCCCTTGCGGGACATCAGGCCACGGGCCTGGAGCTCCTTGGTGGGGAGCAGGAATCCGTCGGTGGTGACGCGCTCCACGCGCGGGTGCTCGGGCCAGCGGGACAGCATCGCCTGGAGGAGCCGGGCGACCGTCGACTTCCCGCACGCCACCGACCCGGCGACGCCTATCACGAACGGGGTGCCGGACTGGGCGCCCTGCTCGCCCAGGAAGGTGTTCAGCGCGCCTCTGAGGCCGTCGGTGGCGCCGACGTAGAGGTTGAGCAGCCGGGAGAGCGGGAGATAGACGTCCCGGACCTCGTCGAGGTCGATGACGTCGCCCAGACCGCGCAGCTTCTCGACCTCCTCGGCGGTGAGGGGGAGCGGCGTCTTGTCACGCAACGCGCTCCACTCCGTGCGGGTGAGGTCGACGTAGGGAGTCGCCTCCGGCCTGTGCCGGTGGGCGCTCCGGGGCATCGAGGAGGCCGGAGAGATCACAGTCCATTGTGAACGGAGTTTGAACGGGGTGGGGGGTGGGGTCGGTCACGTGCGGTCCCAGGGTCAGGAGTCGCTCCTGAATTTCCGATTTCGGGCACGCTGAGCCGTGTTTCGCCCTGGCCCGGCCCTTAGGCTGCCGCCCATGTGCGGAATCGTGGGATACGTGGGGTCGCAGTCGGCGCTCGATGTCGTGATGGCCGGGCTGAAGCGGCTGGAGTACCGGGGGTACGACTCGGCGGGGGTCGCCGTGCCGGCCGACGGGGGGCTGGCGGCCGCGAAGAAGGCCGGGAAGCTCGTCAATCTGGAGAAGGAGCTCGTCGACCGGCCGCTGCCGGCGGGGAGCACCGGGATCGGGCACACACGCTGGGCGACACACGGCGGGCCCACCGACGCCAACGCGCATCCGCATCTCGACAACGCCGGACGCGTCGCCGTCGTGCACAACGGGATCATCGAGAACTTCGCCGCGCTGCGGGCCGAGTTGACGGAGCGCGGGCACGCGCTGGCCTCCGAGACCGACACCGAGGTCGTCGCGCATCTGCTGGCCGAGGAGTTCTCGGCGACCGACGACCTGGCCGAGGCCATGCGGCTGGTGTGCCGGCGGCTGGAGGGGGCGTTCACACTGGTCGCGGTGCACGCCGACGCACCGGACGTGGTCGTGGGGGCACGGCGCAACTCCCCGCTCGTGGTGGGCGTCGGGGAGGGCGAGGCCTTCCTCGCCTCCGATGTCGCCGCGTTCATCGCCCACACCCGCTCCGCCATCGAGCTGGGCCAGGACCAGGTGGTGGAGCTGCGGCGCGACGGCGTCGTGGTGACGGGGTTCGACGGCACCCCGGCGGAGGTCCGGTCGTATCACGTCGACTGGGACGCGTCCGCGGCCGAGAAGGGAGGCTACGACTACTTCATGCTCAAGGAGATCGCCGAGCAGCCCAAGGCCGTCGCCGACACCCTCCTGGGCCGTATCGACGCCGGCGGCTCGCTCACGCTCGACGAGGTGCGGATCTCCGCCTCCGAGCTGCGGGAAGTCGACAAGGTCGTCATCGTCGCCTGCGGTACGGCCTTCCACGCCGGGCTGATCGCCAAGTACGCCATCGAGCACTGGACGAGGATCCCGTGCGAGGTGGAGCTGGCCAGCGAGTTCCGTTACCGGGATCCCATCCTGGGCACGCGGTCGCTCGTCATCGCCATCTCGCAGTCCGGCGAGACCATGGACACCCTGATGGCGCTGCGGCACGCGCGCGAGCAGGGGTCCAAGGTGCTGGCCATCTGCAACACCAACGGTTCGACGATCCCCCGGGAGTCGGACGCGGTCCTCTACACGCATGCCGGCCCGGAGGTCGCCGTCGCCTCCACCAAGGCCTTCCTCACCCAGCTCGTCGCCTGCTATCTGGTCGCCCTGTACCTGGGGCAGGTGCGCGGCACCAAGTGGGGCGACGAGATCAGCGCCGTCATCCGGGACCTGTCGCGGATCTCCTGCGAGGTCGAGCGGGTGCTGGAGACCATGGAGCCGGTCCGGCAGCTCGCGCGGTCCCTCGCCGACAAGGACACCGTGCTGTTCCTGGGGCGGCACGTCGGGTACCCCGTCGCGCTGGAAGGGGCCCTGAAGCTGAAGGAGCTCGCCTATATGCACGCCGAGGGGTTCGCGGCCGGGGAGCTGAAGCACGGCCCGATCGCGCTGATCGACCACGACCTGCCGGTGGTGGTGGTCGTGCCCTCGCCCCGTGGGCGGTCCGTCCTCCACGACAAGATCGTGTCCAACATCCAGGAGATCAGGGCGCGGGGGGCCCGGACGATCGTCATCGCGGAGGAGGGGGACGAGGCGGTGGTGCCCTACGCCGACCATCTCATCCGCATCCCGGCGACGCCGACCCTGCTGCAACCGCTCGTGGCCACCGTGCCGTTGCAGGTCTTCGCCTGCGAGCTGGCGACGGCCCGCGGCAACGAGGTGGACCAGCCGAGGAACCTGGCGAAGTCGGTGACGGTGGAGTAGGGGTGGCGGGGGAAGCGACGGTGGTGCGGGCGGCGGTCGCGAGGGGCGCAGACGGGCGGTTCAGGCGGGGGCGGAGTCCGGCTGCTCAGCGCACACCTCGATCAGCAGCCCCTCGGCCTTGCGCAGCCAGTCGTGGGACTCCTTGTCGCCTATCTGCAGGCGAAGCACCGCATGCCCGTGCTGCTTCTGGTGGTGTGTCAGGACAGGGCGACGGCCAAGTGGGCGGCGGGCCCGTTCGACTGCGGTACGCGTGGTTGGACGGCTCAGCGGACGTATCCCTTGGTCGTCGGTCCTGACAACCTTCCGGTCATCACCGATGCCAGGACCGCGGGGAAGAACCTCGCGTTGGCGTTGCTCTCGGTCCTGGCGCACGCCCGTAGCCCTGAGTGCGTCGCCATACTGGAGGCAGTCGCGGCCGCTCTTCACGAACTGCAGGAAACGGATCCCAAAACCGCTGGGTATTTCTTCGAGTTCCTGGAAATCAACCTGGGTAACACCCCAGCCGGAGAGAAACTGAGGGAAATCATGGCAGTCATCTTCTTCCCGGGCCGGGGGACGGTCCGGGAGACGGCCTACTTGGAGGGCAAGGCGGACGGGCAGGCGGAGGGCAAAACGGAAGGGCGGGTCGAAGACCGTGCCTTGATGGTTCTGCGCGTTCTGGAGAAGCGTGGCATTCCGGTCGATGAGGAGGTTCGGGAGCGTGTCGCCTCTTGTGCCGACCTCGACATGCTCACGCTCTGGTTCGACCGGTCTCTGACGGTTTCCGTGGCGGATGAGCTGTTCGCCGGGGAGTAGGCGCCCTGGATCTAGGGTGCTCGGCATGAGCATCATCGGGGTCGGTATCGATGTGGCCGAGATCGAGCGGTTCGAGGCGTCGCTGAAGCGGACGCCCGGGATGGCTGAACGGCTTTTCGTGGAGCGCGAGTTGCTGTTGCCGAGCGGGGAGCGGCGCGGGTTCGCCTCGCTCGCGGCGCGGTTCGCCGCGAAGGAGGCCCTGGCGAAGGCGTTGGGGGCGCCGGCCGGGTTGTTGTGGACCGACGCCGAGGTCTATGTCGAGGACAGCGGGCAGCCGAGGTTGCGGGTGAAGGGGACCGTGGCGGCCCGGGCGGCGGAGTTGGGTGTGCGGGCGTGGCATCTGTCATTGAGCCATGACGCGGGGGTGGCCTCGGCCGTGGTGATCGCGGAGGGGTGATGTCCGCGCACTTCCGCCACCGGGTGAACGGTGGGTGTGCGCGACTCCCCCCGTCCGGGGCAGACTCGGTCGCATGCGTACTGCGTACAGCGTGGAGACCGTAAGGGCCGCCGAGCGGGAGCTCATGGCGCGGCTTCCCGAAGGGGCGTTGATGCAGCGGGCCGCTGCCGGGCTCGCCGCCGCCTGTGCCGACTTGCTCGGTCGGGTGTACGGCCGGCGGGTCGTGCTGCTGGTCGGGAGCGGGGACAACGGGGGTGATGCCCTGTACGCCGGTGCGCGGCTGGCCCGACGCGGGGCGGGGGTCGTCGCCTTGCTGCTCTCGGCCGAGCGGGCCCACGCCGGAGGGCTCGCGGCGTTGCGGCGGGCGGGCGGGCGGGTCGTCGCGGTCTCCGGTGCCGCCGGTGACGGTGCCGATACCGGTGCCAGTGGTGCCGGGGGCCGGGACTCAGGCTTCACGCCCGTGGAAGAAGTCGTCCTCCGTGCCGATCTCGTTCTCGACGGCATCGTCGGTATCGGTGGCAAGGGGGGACTTCGGCCCGAGGCGGCGAAGTTGGCCGAGGTCGTCCGTGAGTCCGGTGCCGCGGTCGTCGCCGTCGATCTGCCCAGCGGTGTCGACGCCGACACCGGTGAGGTGCACGGCGCCGCAGTCCGGGCCGATCTGACCGTCACCTTCGGTACGCACAAGCCGGGGCTGCTCATCGATCCCGCGCGGGAGTACGCCGGGTCCGTACGGCTCGTCGACATCGGACTGAGGGACGTACTGCCCGCCGAACCCGCGCTGGAGGCGCTGCAGCATGCCGATGTCGCCGCGCTGCTGCCCGCACCCGGTGCCGAGAGCGACAAGTACCGGCGGGGAGTGGTCGGGATCGCGGCCGGGTCGGCCCGGTATCCGGGGGCTGCCGTGCTCGCCGTGTCCGGGGCGCTGAGGGGCGGTGCCGGTGCCGTGCGGTACGTCGGGCCCGCCGGAAACGCCGTTCTCGCCCGGTTTCCCGAGACGCTCGTGTCGGATCAGGGGCCGCACAAGGCGGGCCGGGTGCAGGCCTGGGTGGTCGGTCCGGGGGCCGGGGACGACGCCGGGACCGTGGCGGAGGTGCTGGAGGCGGACGTGCCCGTGCTGATCGACGCCGACGGGCTGCGGCTCGCCGAGCCGGACATCGTACGAGCGCGTCGTGCGGCCACCCTCATGACCCCGCATGCCGGAGAGGCCGCCGCCCTGCTCGGGGTCTCACGGGAGGAGGTCGAGGGGGCGCGGCTCAAGTGGGCGCGGGAACTGGCCGGCACGTATCGGGCGACGGTGCTGCTCAAGGGGTCGACGACCGTTGTCGCCGGTCCGGCGGGGCGGGCCGTACGGGTCAACGCCACCGGGACGCCCTGGCTGGCCACCGCGGGGAGCGGGGATGTGCTGTCCGGGCTCGCCGGGTCCCTCCTCGCATCGGGGCTCTCCGCGCTGGACGCGGGGAGCGCGGCCGCCTATCTCCACGGCCTCGCCGGCCGCTTCGCCGCGGACGGCGCACCGGCCGGAGCGCATGACGTGGCAGAGGCAATCCCAGAAGCCTGGCGGGACGTACGGAGCTGAACGGCGCCCGGGAGGCCGGGGGCCTGGTGAGGCCCGGGCCGGCGGAGGCTTCCTGGCCGGGGCTCCGGGGGCTCGGGGAGGCTCGGGGACCTGGGCAGGCCCGGGGACCTGGGCAGGCTCGGGGACCTGGGCAGGCCCGGGGACCTGGGGGAGCAGCTGGGGCCTGGGGAGGCTCCGGGGGCCCGGGGCAAAGGCCCGGGGCGAAGGTCCGGGGCGAAGGCCTGGGGGAGTTCGGGGAGGACCGGGGGCTACCGGGTTTCCTCCACCACGCTGAGGATGTTTCCCTCGCTGTCCTTGAACCAGGCGCCCCGCATGCCCGCGCCCTCCGCCACCCCGTTCACCGTCTTCAGGCCGGGCTGGTCGTACTCCTCGAACGTGACGCCGTGGCCGCGCAGCTCCGTCATCTCCGTGTCGAGGTCGGCGACCGTCCAGCCGGCCAGGGTGTGCGCGGCCGACCCGCCGTTCGGTGTCGCGTAGACGAGGAAACGGGTGCCGCCGGACTCGAAGAGGGCGACGCCCTCCCGGTCGTCGATCAGCTTGAGGCCGAGCGTGTCGCCGTAGAAGCGCTTGGCCCTGTCGAGGTCAGCGGCGGGAATCACGGCGTTCAGCGGTGTGTCTGCCAACATGTCCTCCACCTCCTGACACCAGGCTAGGCCCGCTCCGCAATAAGGGTGACCCGGCCGCGCGGCATCGCCGATCCTCTGCGATGCCGCGTTTTTCTGATCGCATGATCAGTAGACGAATCGCCCGCAAGGTGACCCATAAGGCCGCCCGCGAGGCCGCCCACAAGGTGGGCCGCAAGGTCGGCCACAGAGCCGTCGCCGTGGTGCTCGCCGCCGCGACGGTCCTTCCGCTCAGCGCCGCGGCCCCGGCACCCCCCGTGCCCGCCCCCGGCCCCGAGGCCGAGCTCGTCCCCGGTGTGGCCCCCGGACCCGCCCAGCCCTGGCAGATCGACACGCCGGACCAGGTCCTCCCGCCCAGGGTGTACACGCCCACCGCGGCGGAGGACGCCGTGGAGCCGCGGGACGCGGTGCCGGGGACGTACGACCTCGTCGAGTACGTCCCCCTCGGCGACGCCGTCGCGAAGGTCGCGTGCAGCAAGCAGACCGGGCCCTATCAGCGGGCCGTCGAGCGGTGGCTGAAGCTGAAGGTGGACGGCCGGCAGTCGGCCGCCGACTGCCGGGCCATCCGCGCGTTCCAGATCAAGTACAAGATCAAGCCCGCGATCGGCTTCGCCGGTCCCGTCACCTGGGCCACCATGCAGCTCATCGGGGCCAGGAAGAATCCCAACGCCGCCAAGAAGTGCCCCGTGCGCAGCTACCGGGTCGCCTGTGTCGATCTCAGCCGTCAGCTCACCTGGGTGCAGAAGGGCAAGAAGGTCGTCTTCGGACCGGTGCCGATGCGCAGTGGGCGGGCGGGTCACCGGACCCGTCCCGGGTGGCACACGATCTACTGGCGGCACAAGAACCACTGGTCGACGCTCTACAACTCGCCCATGCCCTACGCCCAGTTCTTCGACGGCGGCGAGGCCTTCCACGCGGTCTACGGCAGCATCTACACCACCGTCGGCTCCTGGGGCTGCGTCAACCTGCGGCTCGCGGACGCCCGGAAGCTGTGGGGCGTGCTGAAGAAGGGCGACCGGGTGTACGTGTGGGGACGCAGACCCGGTAGCTAGACGGGCTCCCGGCGCTGTCGCCCCCCTCTGAGACACTGGGGGCGCCATGACTGAGACAGCATCTGCCCCGACCGCACCCCTGCGGGCCCGCGCCGAGATCGATCTGGGAGCCCTGCGGGCCAATGTGCGGGCTCTGCGCGCCCTCGCACCGGGGGCGCAACTCATGGCCGTCGTGAAGTCCGACGCGTACGGCCACGGGGCGGTGCGGTGCGCCCGGGCGGCCGTACGGGCGGGGGCCGACTGGCTGGGGACGGCCACCCCCGAGGAGGCCCTCGCGCTGCGCGAGGCGGGCCTGCCGGGCCGGATCATGTGCTGGCTGTGGACGCCGGGCGGGCCCTGGGACGAGGCCATCCGGGCCGACATCGACGTGTCGCTCAGCGGGATGTGGGCCCTGGAGGAGGTCACCCGGGCCGCCCGGCGGCTCGGTGCCCCCGCCCGCGTGCAGCTCAAGGCCGACACGGGACTGGGGCGCAACGGCTGCCAGCCCGGCGACGACTGGGCCCGGCTGGTCGAGGGCGCCCTGCGCGCCGAGGCCGAGGGGCTCGTGCGGGTCACCGGTCTCTGGTCCCACTTCGCCTGCGCCGACGAGCCGGGCCATCCCTCCATCGACGCCCAGCTCGTCCTCTTCCGCGAGATGGTCGCCCACGCCGAACAGCGGGGCGTCCGCCCGGAGGTCCGGCACATCGCCAACTCCCCGGCCACGCTCACCCGCCCGGACAGCCACTTCGACCTCGTGCGCACCGGGATCGCGCTCTACGGCATCTCGCCCAGCCCCGAGGTCGGCGCCCCGGCCGACTTCGGACTGCGTCCCGTGATGACGCTCGCGGCGAACATCGCGCTGGTGAAGCATGTTCCGGGGGGTCATGGCGTCAGTTACGGGCATCGTTACATCACCCCCGGCGAGACGACCCTCGGACTGGTGCCCGTCGGCTACGCGGACGGGGTTCCGCGACACGCCTCCGGAAGCGGTCCGGTGCTGGTCGGGGGCAAGTGGCGGACGGTGGCAGGGCGGATCGCGATGGACCAGTTCGTGGTCGATCTGGGGGGCGACGAGCCACCCGTCGGCGCGGAGGCGGTGCTGTTCGGGCCCGGAGACCGCGGCGAGCCGACCGCCGAGGACTGGGCTCAGGCCGCCGGGACGATCGCGTACGAGATTGTCACCCGCATCGGAACCCGCGTTCCCCGCGTCTATGTGAATGAGGAACAAAGCGGGTAACCGCACAGGGGCCGACGGCACCGTCAGCGGCACAGCGCAGGCCACAGAGGCAACACGCGCAACACCGGCAATACGTGTCACACAGGCAAAAAGGCAACACAAGTAACACAGGTAACACAGGCAACGTCTGCATCACCCGACCCAGTGAACCAGTGAACCAGTGAACAGGAGCGGTACGTGAGCGAGAGCAGTGCGGAGGCCGTCGCAGCCGTCGCCTCCGCCACGGGGGCGGCCGCGGCCGGGAACTGGCGCCGGGCGACCGGTATCGCCGGCGCCGCGATAGGCGTGGTGGCGGCGGGTGCCGCGGCCGGGGTCGCCATCGAGCGCCTCACGGTCGGGCGCGGTATGCGCAAGAAGGCGCGGCTCGCGCTCGACTCGACCGGGCCGTACGGCTCGCTGCGCGGTACACCCGGCAAGGCCTACGCCGACGACGGGACCGAGCTGTACTACGAGGTGGACGACGTCGACCCGGTGGCCGTGCCCGCGCTCGGCCCGCGCCGGCGCCGGCTGTTCGGCCGGAAGGCGCCGGCGCCGGTCACCGTCGTCTTCAGCCACGGCTACTGCCTGAACCAGGACTCCTGGCACTTCCAGCGGGCGGCGCTGCGTGGCGTCGTACGGACCGTGCACTGGGACCAGCGCAGTCACGGTCGGTCCGGGCGCGGGGCGCGGCAGGTGCACGACGGGGTGCCCGTCGACATCGAGCAGCTCGGGCGGGACCTGAAGGCGGTCATCGACGCGGCGGTGCCGACCGGGCCGATCGTGCTCGTCGGGCACTCGATGGGCGGGATGACCGTGATGGCGCTCGCCGACCAGTACCCGGAGCTGATCCGCGACCGGGTCGTCGCCACCGCCTTCGTCGGTACCTCGTCCGGGAAGCTGGGAGAGGTCAACTTCGGGTTGCCCGTCGCCGGGGTGAACGCCGTACGGCGGGTGCTGCCGGGCGTGTTGAAGGCGCTGGGGCAGCAGGCCGCGCTGGTGGAGAAGGGGCGGCGGGCGACCGCCGATCTGTTCGCCGGGATCATCAAGCGGTACTCGTTCGCCTCGCGGGACGTCGACCCGGCGATCGCGCGCTTCGCCGAGCGGATGATCGAGGGCACGCCGATCGACGTGGTCGCCGAGTTCTATCCGGCGTTCAACGACCACGACAAGACCGAGGCGCTCGCCCTGTTCACGGACATGCCGGTGCTCGTGCTGGCCGGTATCGGGGACCTCGTGACGCCCAGTGAGCACAGCGAGGCCATCGCCGACCTGCTGCCGGACGCCGAGCTGGTGCTGGTTCCGGACGCCGGGCACCTGGTGATGCTGGAACACCCGGAAGTGGTCACCGACCGGCTCGCCGACCTCCTCACCCGCGCGGGCGCGGTGCCGGCAGGGGCTACCGTGGGGGGCTATGGAAGCACCAGCAGCACCGCACAACCCGGTTGAGACCCGGCTGACGGTCACCGCTCCCGAGCAGATGCAGGACCTGGGCCGTCGTCTGGCCAAGCTGCTGCGCGCCGGTGACCTCGTCATGCTGAACGGCGAGCTCGGCGCCGGCAAGACCACCCTCACCCGTGGCCTCGGCGAGGGGCTGGGCGTTCGGGGCGCGGTCACCTCGCCCACCTTCGTGATCGCCCGTGTGCACCCGTCCCTGGGCGACGGCCCGCCGCTCGTCCACGTCGACGCGTACCGCCTGGGCGGCGGGCTGGACGAGATGGAGGACCTGGACCTCGATGTCTCGCTGCCCGAGTCCGTGGTCGTCGTGGAGTGGGGCGAGGGCAAGGTCGAGGAGCTGACCGAGGACCGTTTGCATGTGGTCATCCACCGGGCGGTCGGCGACACCGCGGACGAGGTACGGCATGTGACGGTGACGGGGCTCGGGGAGCGCTGGGCGGCCGTGGACCTCACGGTGTTGTCGGTCTGACCGCTGGCCGTTTCCGTGAACGTTCCGACAAGACGTCGGCAAGATATTGCATGTGCGGTCTTGTACGTGGTCACATGGTACCCAGTCCGTAGTTAGGTCTACCTAACTACGCCCGCCCCCGCTCATCAGGAGGCGTCCATGTCGGCCACGGAACGAGACGAGCAGCGGCCCCGCGTGGTGTCCGCTGTGCCCATGCGCGAGTTGCTGGCGTCCTGCGCCGCCGCCGCGGAGATCTCCACGCCACCGCGGCTGCCCGATCCCGGGCTCGCCGAGCGGCCCGAAGCCGCCTGACCCGGCGACCGCGCGACCGGCCGCCCGATTCAGCCGCCGAAGCGCGCGAGCCAGTCGGTGTGCTGCGGCGACATCAGCTGCTCGGTGTCGGCCACGGTCTGGGACCACTGCCCCTCGGGCGCGCTGGTGGCCAGCACGATCCGTTGGGTCTCCAGCGCCTCACGGACCAGCTCGTGCGCGTACGACAGCGGGTGGTGCCGCCGGGTCTCCATCCAGGCGACACCGGTGGCCGCGGCGGCCGCCAGCAGGCCGCTGAGATCCCAGTTGGCTGCGATACCGGTACTCCTGGCCAGGGCGGCGCTCAGCGCGAGCAGGGTGAGCAGCACGGTCAGCATGGACCAGGTGGCGGCCGCCCGATGGGCCTGGACCGCCCGCCCGCTGTACCAGCCGAGCTGGTCGAGGACCCGGTCGCGCAGATAGATGTCCCTTCTGGTCGCGAAGGGCTGGACGCGTACCGTCCGCATGGCACGGGTGATCTCGGGATAGCGCGGATCGCCGGTCTGCCGGCCCTCGGAGGGCTCCCGCCAGCCGATCCTGCGTAAAGGGCGCAGATGTTCCTCCAGCTGCTGGTGGAACAGCCCCTCGGGATCGGGGACTCCGGTGGGGAACGGCCCGCCGTGCACCATGTACTGCCAGGCCAGCGACTTGACGATCTCGGCCGCGTCGCGGTGCGCCTGCCAGTGGGCCCTCGCCCGGCGCCGCTGGATGACGACGCCGGTGACCACGGTGAGTCCGTACAGCAGGGCGGACAGCGCCGTGAGCACATGGCTGTTGAAGCGGTCGGCCAGGGTGGCGCAGCCGGTCGCCACGAGCAGCAGCGCCAGCTGGGCCTTGGTGGCACGGAAGGACTCGCTCTGACGGTTGAGCGCCCACTGGTCGTTGGAGCGGAACAAGGGCGGCAGGTCCTCGTGGCCTATCTTCGCGCTTGGCCCCGGAATGTTGTGTCCAGGAGTCGTCGCCGTCATGGGCGTCACCTCGCCATGAAGGGGGGAAGACTCATGGTGACTTGGAGTGGCACGGGTGCCAACACCGCGTAGCGCAGGAGGGCTTGATGTGAACGCCGGGGGCGGGTGTGAGACGTCTGCGGCGGCCGTCGGCCCTGTCGGTCCGTCCGGTTCCCTCGGCCGCCGACAACTCCTCGCCCGATGGCGGGCGTTGGGAATCCTCCCCGGGGACATCCTGCTGGTGCACGCGTCCCTCAAGGCCGTCGGGGCGGTGCGCGGCGGAGTCCGGGCGGTCGTCGACTCCCTGGCGGACGCGGTGGGGGCGGACGGCACCCTCGTCGTCTACACACAGACACCCGACAACTCAGACCCGTCCCGGTGGCCCCTCACCCGCGGATACGCCGTCCCCGCCACGGAGTGGCCCCGGCTGCGGGCGACCCTGCCGGCCTTCGACCCCGAGCGGACCCCGAGCTTCGGTGTCGGGGTCCTGCCCGAGGAGGTCCGCACCCGTGCCGGGGCGCTGCGCAGCGGCCATCCGCAGAGTTCGTTCGCCGCGCTCGGACCGGCCGCCGCGTGGATCACCTCCGGGCACGCCCTGGACTGCCACCTGGGCGAGGACTCCCCGCTCGCCCGGCTGGAGGAACTGCAGGCGCGGATCCTGCTGCTGGGGGTGGGCTACTCCGTCTGCACGGCGTTCCACCTGGCGGAGTACCGGGTGCCGGGGCAGGGCACACGGGAGTACGGTTGCGCGGTGGCCGACGGTCCGGGAGGGCGGCGCTGGCACCGCTACCGGGACGTGGACTTCGACGCCTCGCACTTCGCGGAGCTGGGCGAGTCCTACGAGGCGCTGGCGGAGCGGCCGGTCACCCGGGGGCGGGTGGGCCGGGCCGACTGCCGACTCCTCGCCCTGGCCCCGGCGGTGGCGTACGCCCGCACCTGGCTGATCGACCGGCGCGCGGGCCGTGACCGGCAGCCGTGATCACCCGCTCAGGGGACCACGACCACCTTCACCCCGATCGTGGCGAACTCCCACAGCGCGTCCCCGTCCTCGCGGGACTCGCGGATGCCGCCGGTGCGGACGTCGGTGTCGGCCGTCGTCCCGGGCTTGCCGACCGCCGCGCTGAAGCCGATGGCCACGCCGTCCACGGCCGTGAAGCGGACGACGTGCTCGATCGGGGTGCCGTCGGTGCCGGTGACCGAGTTGGCGCGGGAGGTGACGGGGTAGGTGCCGGGGACCGGGTCGAGGCTGCCCGGTGTGACCGTGAACGTACGGGTGACCCTGTCGCGCGCGTCAACCAGCCACACCCGGTCGGCGTCCACCGAGTACACGACCCGTTCACCCGAACCGGAGACCGCGGGCAGGGCGGTGGGGTTCGTCGTGTCGCGGGGCGCCTCCGGGGCGGCGGCCGCCGGGGAGATGCTCGTCCGCGGCTCGCTCAGGCCGACCGGGACCGTCGCCGAGGCCTGGTAGGCGAGGACGCCGACCGTCACGAGGGCCGCCGTGGTGAGCCCGAACACGAACCCCGAGCTGCCGCCTGCCACCGTCGCCCACCTGCCCCATCACCTCGTACACCGGACTCCCCGGCGACCGTAGCAGCCGACAGGCCCCCCACCCATGCGGCAGTGCCGCGCCCCAAATCGCCGTACGCTGTTTGCGTGCTCTTGCTCGCTCTGGATACCGCCACCCCCGCCGTCACCGTCGCCCTGCACGACGGACGTGAAGTCGTCGCCTCGTCGAGTCAGGTGGACGCGCGCCGGCACGGAGAGCTGCTGCTGCCGGCCGTGGACCGCGTCCTCGCCGGGGCGGGGCTCAGGCTGGACGCCGTCACCGGGATCGTCGTAGGCATCGGACCCGGCCCCTACACCGGGCTGCGGGTCGGGCTGATGACCGCCGACACCTTCGGGCTCGCCCTGGGTGTGCCCGTGCACGGTGTGTGCACGCTGGACGGGCTGGCGTACGCGGCCGACATCAAAACCGGCCCCTTCGTCGTGGCGACCGACGCCCGGCGCAAGGAGGTCTACTGGGCGCGGTACGCGGACTCCCGCACCCGGCTGACCGAGCCGGCCGTGGACCGGCCCGCCGATATCGCCGAGCAGGTCAGGGGGGTCCCGGCCGTCGGGGCCGGCGCGCTGCTGTACCCCGACACCTTCCCGGACGCGCACGAGCCCGAGCACGTGTCCGCGGCGGCGCTCGCCTCCCTGGCCGCCGAGCGGCTGGCCGCCGGCGAGGAGCTCCCCGCGCCCCGGCCGCTGTATCTGCGCCGGCCGGACGCCCAGGTCCCCAAGAACTACAAGGTGGTCACCCCCAAGTGACCGACGCCGTGACTGCTCGACTGCGCGAGATGCGCTGGTGGGACATCGATCCCGTGCTGGAGCTGGAGAAGGACCTCTTCCCCGAGGACACCTGGTCCCGGGGCATGTTCTGGTCCGAGCTGGCGCATGCCCGCGGGGCCGAGGCGACGCGACGGTACGTCGTCGCCGAGGACGGCGACCGGCTCGTGGGATACGCGGGCCTCGCCGTCTCCGGCACCACGTCCGACACCGGCTTCGCCGCGGTCGCCGACATCCAGACCATCGCCGTCGCCCGCGACCACTGGGGCACCGGCCTCGGCGGTCTGCTCCTGACCGAGCTCCTGCGGGCGGCCACCGACTTCGAGTGCGCCGAAGTGATGCTGGAGTGCCGGATCGACAACATCCGCGCCCAGAAGCTCTACGAGCGCTTCGGCTTCGAGGGCATCGGCTTCAGACGCGGCTACTACCAGCCGGGCAACGTGGACGCCCTGGTGATGCGACTGACCGATCCATCCACATCCGTACAAGGAACCGGAATCCATGGCTGACGAACCCCTCGTCCTCGGTATCGAGACCTCCTGCGACGAGACCGGCGTCGGCATCGTCCGCGGGACCACCCTGCTGGCGGACGCCATCGCGTCCAGCGTCGACGAGCACGCCCGTTTCGGCGGGGTGGTGCCGGAGGTGGCGAGCCGCGCCCACCTGGAGGCGATGGTCCCGACGATCGACCGCGCGCTGAAGGAGGCGGGGGTGAGCGCCCGCGACCTCGACGGCATCGCGGTCACCGCGGGTCCCGGCCTCGCGGGCGCCCTGCTCGTCGGTGTCTCGGCGGCGAAGGCCTACGCCTACGCGCTGGGCAAGCCGCTGTACGGCGTCAACCACCTCGCCTCGCACATCTGCGTGGACCAGCTGGAGCACGGGGCCCTGCCCGAGCCGACGATGGCGCTGCTGGTCTCCGGCGGACACAGCTCCCTCCTGCTGTCCACGGACATCACCTCGGACGTACGGCCCCTCGGCTCGACCATCGACGACGCGGCCGGCGAGGCCTTCGACAAGATCGCCCGGGTGCTGAACCTCGGCTTCCCCGGCGGTCCGGTCATCGACCGCTACGCGAAGGAGGGCGACCCCTCGGCCATCGCCTTCCCGCGGGGCCTGACCGGGCCGCGCGATCCGGCGTACGACTTCTCCTTCTCCGGTCTGAAGACGGCCGTGGCCCGCTGGATCGAGGCCAGGCGGGCGGCGGGGGAGGAGGTGCCGGTGCGGGACGTGTCGGCCTCCTTCCAGGAGGCGGTCGTGGACGTGCTGACCCGCAAGGCCGTACGGGCCTGCAAGGACGAGGGCGTCGACCACCTGATGATCGGCGGCGGTGTGGCCGCCAACTCGCGGCTGCGGGCCCTCGCGCGGGAGCGGTGCGAGAAGGCGGGGATCACACTCCGGGTGCCGCGGCCCAAGTTGTGCACGGACAACGGCGCGATGGTGGCGGCCCTCGGCGCGGAGATGGTGGCGCGGGGCCGGGCGGCCTCCGGCTGGGACCTGTCCGCGGACTCCTCACTGCCGGTCACCGATCCGCATGTGCCCGGACACGGCCATGTCCACGAGGTCGCCGCGGGCAACCTCTACGCATGACCGTCGCGTTGATGTGGGAGGCGCGGGCGGCCGAGGGCCGGGGTGCCGAACTGCTCGCCTGGGCGCGGGCGCAGAAGCTGCCGTCGCGCCCCCTGCGCCGAGAGACCTTCCGCGCCTCGCAGGACCGGGTCCTGGTCATCACGTGGTGGGACGCGTCCTACGACGCCGAGCTGCCCGAACTTCCCGAGCCGACCGGTGAGTTGGTGAGCCGCGCGGTGCACCGGTGGCGGTTCGAGTCGGTTGCGGCGGAGGACTGAGTTCGTCCGTTCGACGCACATGTGTCCGATATGCATGAGCATATGACGTATGCCCATCTATTCTGTTACATATCTCACTTGTGTAAAGCTGGAAAGCTTCTGCTGACCGCCCCCTGTTCGGACGGATACATTCCTCATTCTCGGTATGCGCCTTCTGGTCGACTTCGTTCGCCGGCGCACACCATCCGGGGGAGAGGGCTGGGGGGCCTATGCAGGTGGGAGAGATGGCGGTCGAGGCTGTCCGGATTCTGACGCACTCGATGACGTCGGCGGCGGCGAGCGCGGGGGAGATGGCGCAGGGGGTGGCCACGCGACTCCTGGCGGATCTGGTCGCGGACCGGCTGCGGAGCAGGGGGAGCGAGCGGGAGTGGGAGAGCTTCACCCGCGACCCGCGCAACAGCTCGCTCGTCGAGTACCTGTTGAGACAGGAGGCGGAGGACGACGGCGACTTCCGGCTCGCGCTCGCGGAAGCGGTGCGCGGGGCGAAGGCTGAGCGGCCGGCCGGGGTGAGCGTGAAGTCGATCAGCATCGGACGGGACGGCGACGCACAGATCGGCGACCGGCGGGACACCTACGGCGACCACAACCGGGTGGTCAGCGGGGGCGGTTCGCTCTACGAGAGTGAGGTCACCCAGCACCGGGACGGCGACACCTACGAGGGGGACGTCCACAACGACAACCCGCTCGGACGGTATGTGCTGATCGCCCTCGCCGTCCTGGCGCTGCTGCTCCTCGTGTTCAAGGGCATCCCGGCCGTCATCGGCGGCGGCAGCGACGACGGCCTCTCGGCCTCCTCGACCTGCAAGGAGTTCCTCAACGCCGACCAGGGGACCGAGTCGCAGGCGCTCGTCGACATCGCGACGTCCAGGGGGCTCGGCGGCTTCGGCAGCCCGCTCGCGCTGCCCGCCATCCGCTACGAGTGCAGTTACCGCCCGTCCGAATCGCTGGGCGCGGTGATCGAGCAGTACAAGGGCCAGTTCTGACGAGAGTCCTGGCGCAGGGGGATCAGTCATGCATATGCATCAAGGGGGATCAGTCATGCATTGGGGTGTCTACGAAGTCTTCTCCGTGATCTCGGGGGCCGTGCTTCTCGTGTGCGGGTTCCTGTTGCCCAACGTGACGGTGAAGGACAGGGCCTGGTCGGTGATCGGCGGCGTGTTCCTGCTGGTCTACGGCGTCCATGTCGCCCAGCAGACCTCGGGGACGTACTACTTCCCGGTCGTCATCTTCATCGTCCCGGCGGGGGCCGTGCTCTATCTGCTGGCCGCCGCCTTCGGCCTGACGGCGTCCGAGGCCGGGGGCGGCCGGGACGACGGCGAGTAGGGGAGGGGGACCGCCATGACCGAGGAGATCGCCTACGGGCCCACCGACGCCCGGCCCGGACAGCCGACGTGTCCGCGCGAGGACTGCCGGCAGTTCAACAAGCTGGAGCTGGGCCGTCGTTGCCGTGGCTGCGGACACCGGACGTCGCCCCGGCCACAGCCCGACCTGTTCCGGACACTGGGCTACCAGCCCGCGACCGCACCGGCTCCGCCCATGCCGACGGGCGCGCCGCCCACGTGGACCGGCGCGCCGCCCGTGCCCACGGGCGCGCCACCCGCGCCGACGGGCGTGCCGCCCATGCCGTTCGCGCCGCCCCGCCCGTCGGCGGGACCCGTCCCGGCCGCGCCGCCGGCGTACGGGTCGCCGATGCCCGCCCGGCCGCCCGCTCCCGCGCTGGGGGTGCGGGAGACCGTCTCCCGTGCGGTGTTCGGGGGCTTCTGGTGCCTGATCGGAGCGGTCGCCGTCGTCGCCGCGGTGTCGGGGCTGGCCAAGGGGGACGTCGGCGGCTTCCTGCTGAGCGCGCTGGTGGCCACGGCGAGCGGCTTCTACGCCCGTTACATCTTCCGCGGCGGACGGTTCCGGATCCTCTTCTGGTGAGGGCCCGTCACCGGGCACCGGGCGCCGGCCGGGCGGGTGAGTAGGAGAGCCTCCGCGGCTCCTCGGGGTCGGGCGCCAGCCACAGGCGCCGGCCGCCGCCCCGCTCCCAGCAGGTGCCCGCCACGGCCCTGCCGAGCCAGTCCAGCCCCACGGCCAGGAGCACCACGACGATCGCGGCGTCCCTGATGACGAACACACACAGGGCGGGCAGCAGCAACAGGCCGAGCATGCGGGGGGTGAAGGCGGCACGGTGACCGTGCCGGTCGCTCTCCGGGAGAGCGGTCGCGGCCTCGAACTCCCCGAGCCGGCCGACCCACTTGAGCCGGGACGCCCTGAGCACCGTCGACAGGACGAGGAAGCCGAGCGCACCGGTGATCAGCACGGCGACGGCCCCCTCCCGCACCGGCGACCCCAGGCCCGCGCCCACCCAGCCGCCGATGACGCCGACGAGTATCAGCACCGCGGCCCACCACTCCTGATGCACATACCGGACCATCGTTCCCCCACATCCGAAGCGCCGGTCAGTGCTCTTCACGGTAGTTCCAGCACCCTTGTATTCGACCGTCCGCATGTGTGAGCGCTCCGTGAAGGCCTGGGGCGGCGCTCTCGCGCGTCCCTCCCCCTAGAGCCGGTCGACCCTGGTCTCGCAGTGGAGGTGGTGGTCGGGGCCCAGGGCGCGGGTCGGGCCTGTCAGGGTCAGGCGGGCCGTGTGGTGTACGGCCGTGCTCGATGCCGCCAGGCGCAGTTCCAGCGCGCCCGGTTCGACCACCCGTGTTCCGGAGCGGTCGGTGAAGGCGGAGAGGTCGGTGTGGAATTGGAAGGTGATCCGGGCGGCGTCTCCCGGGTCCAGATGCAGCCGCTGGTAGCCGATCAGCCGTACGTCCGGTCGGGTCACCGAGGCCACCGGGTCGTGGAGGTACAGCTGGACGACCTCCGCGCCGGCGCGGTCGCCGGTGTTGCGGACGGTGACAGCGATGTCGTAGGAGCCGTCGGTGGGGATCTCGGCCTGCGTGGCGTCCGACTCCCAGGCGAAGGTCGTGTAGGAGTGGCCGTGGCCGAAGGGGTACAGCGGGGTCGGGTCGAGGTTGCTCACCTCGCCCGCGAGGCCGAGCGGGGGCTGGAGGTAGGTCCACGGCTGGCCGCCGGGCACGCGCGGGACGCTCACCGGCAGGCGGCCGGACGGGTTCACCCGGCCCGACAGCACGCCGGCCACCGCGGGGCCGCCCTCCTCCCCGGGGAAGAAGGCCTGGACGACGGCGCCCAGACGGCCGTGCCAGCGGCCCAGCGCGTAGGGGCGGCCGGTGAGGAGGACCAGCACGACCGGGACGCCGGTCGACACGAGGGTGTCCAGCAGGTCGGACTGGACACCGGGCAGTCGGAGGTCGGTGACATCGCAGCCCTCGCCCGAGGTGCCGCGCCCGAACAGACCCGCCCGGTCGCCCAGCACCGCCACGCACACATCCGCCTCCGACGCCCGCGCCACCGCCTCCTCGAAGCCGGTCCGGTCCGGGTCGTCGACCCCGCAGCCCTCCGCGAACGTCACCTTGGCGTCGGGGAGTTCGCCGCGCAGGGCCTCCAGAACCGTCGGGATCTCGATGCCCATCGGGACCCCGGGGTGATGCGTGAGGACATGGGACGGGAAGGAGTAGCAGCCGAGCATCGCGAGGGCGTCGGCGGCGCGGGGCCCGACGACCGCGACACGGGTGTCGGGGGCCAGGGGCAGGAGACCGTCCGGGTTGTCCAGGAGGACCACCGACTCCTCGGCCAGCCGGCGGGCGATCGCGCGGTTCGACGCCGAGTCGAGGTCGATCCGCTCCGTCGGCTCCGGGGACCAGTCCTCGTCCAGCAGCCCCAGCCCGCACTTCTGGAGCAGGACCCGGCGGGCCGCCCGCTCGATCAGGGACTCGGGGATCTCACCCGCCCGTACGGCCTCGATCAGCGGTGTGCCGTAGCACTTGAGGGTGGGCAGCTCCACGTCCAGGCCCGCCGCCAGCGCCGCGTGGGCCGCCTCCGCCTCGGTGCCGGCCACCCGGTGCTGGCTCTGCAGGAACCCGACCCCGAAGTAGTCGGCGACCACCGTGCCGGTGAACCCCCACCGCTCACGCAGAAGTTCGGTCAGCAGACCCGGGTCCGCCGAGGCCGGGACGCCGTCCGTGTCCGTGTACGCGGCCATCACCGAGCGCGCCCCGGCCTCCCGCAGCGCCATCTCGAAGGGCGGCAGGGTGATGTCCGCGAACTCACGGACACCGGCGCGCACCGGCGCCAGGTTGCGGGCGCCCGCCGAGGACGCGTACCCGGCGAAGTGCTTGAGGGTGGAGACGATCCCGGCCGACTCCAGACCCCGCACATACGCGGTGGCGACCGTGCCGACGAGATACGGGTCCTCGCCGATCGTCTCCTCGACCCGCCCCCAGCGCGGATCGCGTACGACGTCCAGGACCGGGGCGAGACCCTGGTGCACCCCGACCGAGCGCAGATCGCGGCCGATGGCGGCCGCCATCTCCTCGACCAGCCCGGGATCGAAGCTCGCGCCCCAGGCGAGCGGCACCGGATAGGCGGTGGCCCGCCAGGTGGTGAACCCGGCCAGGCACTCCTCGTGCGCCAGGGCGGGGATGCCGAACCGGCCCGCCGCGGCGATACGGCGCTGGGCGCGGGCCAGTGCCCGCGCACCCAGCGCCGGGTCCACCGGGGCGGTGCCGAAGGGGCGGGTGAGCTGGCCCAGGCCGTGGGTGATCAGCTCGTCCCAGTCGTAGTCGGAGCTCATCTCACGTTGCAGCGGCGCGACCCCGTCGCCGTCCGTGTCGGCGCCCACCCAGACGCCGTAGAGCTGTGCGGTCTTCTCCTCGAGGGTCATCCGGGAGAGCAGGTCGTCGACGCGGGCGTCGGCGGGCAGGGCGGGGTCACGCCAGGGCGCGGTGGTCATGAAACTCCTGTCGGGTCGACGACCTCTCGCGAATGTTTCGATATGTAATCCGAATGTTTTGGGAACCTAGGGCTGTCGCGAGGGTTCGTCAAGAGGTCGCGCAGGGATACGATCGCCGCCATGACACCCCCGGAGCCCCTGGAAACCCGGACGACAGCCCCGGCGGCAGGCCGGTCGGCGCAGACCGCGACCCTCGCCGAGATCGCCCGTGAGGCCGGCGTGTCCGCGCCGACAGTTTCGAAGGTCCTGAACGGCCGCGCGGACGTGGCGCCGGCGACGCGCAGCCGTGTGGAGGAGCTGCTGCGCGCGCACGGATACCGGCGCCGGCGCGCCGAGGCCAGCCGTTCGCCCCTGATCGACCTGGTCTTCCACGAGCTGGAGAGCGCGTGGGCGATGGAGGTCATCCGGGGCGTGGAGAACGTGGCGCGGGACGCCGGGCTGAGCGTGGTGCTCAGCGAGAGCGCCGGGCGGCTGACACCCGGGCGGACCTGGGCCGACCAGGTCGCCGCCCGTCGCCCGCACGGTGTGATCCTCGTCCTGTCCGGCCTCGACGAGTCCCAGCGGGCGCTCCTGACCAGCCGCTCCATCCCGTTCGTGGTCATGGACCCGGCGGGCGACCCGGGCGTCGACGTGCCCTCGATCGGCGCCACCAACTGGCAGGGCGGGCTGGCCGCCACCCGGCACCTGGTCGAACTCGGCCACACCCGTATCGGCGCCATCACCGGACCCACCCGCATGATGTGCAGCCGCGCCCGCGTCGACGGCTACCGGGCGGCGCTCGAGACCGCGGGCCTCCCGGTCGACCCGGCCCTCATCGTCACCGGCGACTTCCACCACGAGGCCGGCTACCGCCAGGGACTGGAGCTGCTGCGCCGCCCGGACCGGCCGACCGCCGTCTTCGCCCTCAACGACCTTCAGGCGCTGGGTCTCTACGAGGCCGCGCGCGAGCTGGGCCTACGCATCCCGGAGGACCTGAGCGTGGTCGGCTTCGACGATCTGCCGGTCGCTCCCTGGGTCGGGCCGCCGCTGACGACCGTACGGCAGCCGTTGACGGAGATGGCCGAGGCGGCGGCCAAATTGGTGCTGGACCTGGGGCGGGAGGACCAGCCCCCGGTCGCCACCCGGGTGGAGCTGGCGACCAGTCTGGTGGTCAGGGCGAGCACGGCGGCACGGGCCGTGTGACGGGGGTGGCCGGATGTTGACGTATTGACGGGTGGGGTGAGCGGTTCCACACTCCTCCGAAGCCAATCGGTTGTACGACCGAAACTTTCGGAGGCGCCCGCCATGAGATCTCTGAGAACCGGCTTATCCCTCGCGGCACTTGTCACCGGTGCGGCGATGCTGTTCACCGCCCCCTCGGCCCATGCCGCCGACACCCCGCTGCGCGACCTCGCCGCCGCCAAGGGCAAGGTCATCGGCACGGCCGTCACCGGGTCCAAACTCACCGGGACCTACGGGGACGTCGCGGGGGCGCAGTTCAACTCCCTCACCCCCGGCAACGCCATGAAGTGGGGCACGGTCGAGCCGACCCAGGGCAGCTTCAACTGGGCCGAGGCCGACCAGATCGTCGCCTTCGCGCAGGCCCACAACCAGCAGGTGCGCGGCCACACCCTGGTCTGGCACAACCAGAACCCCGGCTGGCTGACGAACGGCAGCTGGACACCCGCCCAGCTCGGCACCCTCCTGCAGAACCACATCACCACCGAGGTCACCCGCTACAAGGGGAAGATCGCCGCCTGGGACGTCGTCAACGAGGCCTTCAACGAGGACGGCACCTACCGCCCGACGCTCTGGTACGACAGCCTCGGTGCCGACTACATCGCCAACGCCCTGACCTGGGCGCACGCTGCCGACCCGGCGGCGAAGCTGTACATCAACGACTACAACGTCGAGGGCGTCAACGCGAAGTCGACCGCCCTCTACAACCTGGTGAAGGACCTGAAGAGCCGGGGTGTCCCCCTCGACGGGGTCGGCCTCCAGGCCCACCTGGTCCTCGGTCAGGTCCCGTCGACCCTCCAGCAGAACATCCAGCGCTTCGCCGACCTCGGCGTGGACGTGGCGATCACCGAGCTGGACGTGCGGATGGCGCTGCCGTCCGACAGCACGAAACTCGCCCAGCAGGCCGCCGACTACAAGTCGGTCGTGGCCGCCTGTGTGGCCGTGACCCGCTGCGCCGGCGTCACCGTCTGGGGCTTCACCGACTCCGACTCCTGGGTGCCGAGCACCTTCCCGGGGTACGGGGCGGCGACGCCGTACGACGAGAACTACGCGCCGAAACCGGCGTACAGCGCCACCGCGCAGGCGCTCGGCGGTACGACGACCACGCCGCCGCCTCCCACGGGCGCGTGCTCGGCGTCGTACAGCGTGCAGAGTCAGTGGAACACCGGGTTCACCGGACAGGTGACGATCGCGTGCGGCGGTGCCTCCCTCTCCTCCTGGAAGGCGAGCTGGACGTTCGGCGCGGGACAGCAGATCACGCAGGCCTGGAACGCGACGTGCACCCAGAGCGGTTCGGCGGTGACCTGCGCGAACGCCTCCTACAACGGCTCGGTGCCGGACGGCGGTTCGGTGACCTTCGGGTTCAACGGGTCGTGGAGCGGGAGCAACCCCGTACCGGCGGTCACGCTGGGCTGAAGCTGAGAATTTCCGAAGAAAACCGCTTCAGGCCATCGGCACTAACAATCCCCTAATAATTCGGACTTACGTTCCTGCCCGTGACGGGACACGACGAGAACGGCGGCGCGGGCAGACCGAGGGGCCGGCGATCGACCCTACTGAAGATCGCCGGCCTCACCATGGCGGGCCTGCTGGTGCTGGGCGTGGGGGCGGCGGGCTTCGTCTACTGGCACCTCGACCACAACATCAAGAGCGTCGACATCGACCAGGCGCTGGGCGACGACCGCCCGGCGAAGGCGGTGGCGACCCCGTCGGCGAACGCGTCCGGCTCGGCGGAGCCGCTCCCCACCGGCTCCCTCAACATCCTGGTCCTGGGGTCGGACTCGCGCAGCGGCAAGGAGAACAAGGCGCTCGGCGGGGGCAGCAGTTCGGGGGCGCGGTCCGACACGGCGATGGTCGTGCACATCGACGCGGGCCGTAAGAAGGCGACGATCGTGAGCATCCCGCGCGACACCCTGGTCACCCGGCCGTCGTGTCCGCTGAAGTCGGGGGGCGCCACGGCGGTGGCGTACGACTCGATGTTCAACAGCGCGTACTCGGTGGGCGGACCGGTCTGTGCCGTGAAGACGGTCGAGTCGATCACCGGCATCCGCATGGACCACTATCTGGAGATCGACTTCTCGGGCTTCGCGAAGCTGGTGAACGCGCTCGGCGGTGTCACGGTCACCACCACGCAGGACATCGACGACAACGACAGCCACCTCCACCTCGCGGCCGGCACCCACCACCTGGACGGCAAGCAGGCCCTGGCCCTCGCCCGCACCCGGCACGGCATAGGCGACGGCAGCGACCTGGGCCGCATAGGCCTCCAGCAGCAGCTGGTGAAGGCCCTGCTGGACCAGATCTCCTCGACCAGCCTGCTCACCGACCCCGCCAAGCTCTACGACGTCGCCGACGCCGTCACGGGCAGCCTCACGACCGACACGGGGCTGGACTCGCTCAGCGAGCTGGTGAGCCTCGGAGAAAGTCTCAAGGGCCTCTCCTCGACCAGCGTGAAGACAGTGATGATGCCGGTGGTCCCGGCCCCGTCGAACCCCAACCGCGTACTGGCGAAGGAACCGGCGGCGAGCGAACTGTGGAAGTCGCTGGGCTGAGGGGCGGCCACGACCACCTCCCCCCGCCGCCCGAAAAAATCTTGGAAGAAATTTCGCGGGCGTGTCGATGTCGGCCGGCCTCGATCGACGCACAGGGTGAGAGGCCGGGAAGGACCCGGCTCCGCACCGATTCGAGGAGCTCTCATGCCCCGCTATCTCTCCCTCGTGCAGATCGACGAGTCCACCGTGCCCGCCGAAGGTCCCAGCCCTGAGCTGATGCAGCGGATGGGTGAGCTGATCGAGGAGGTCACCAAGGCCGGGGTCATGCTCGACACCGCCGGTCTCACCCCGTCCGCGCAGGGCATGCGGGTGCACTGGCAGGGCGGCGAGATCTCGGTGACCGACGGGCCCTTCACCGAGGCAAAGGAGGTCGTCGGCGGTTACGCGATCATGCAGTGCAAGGACAGGGCCGAGGCCCTGGAGTGGACGAAGAAGTTCCTCAAGGTCCACGAGGAGCACTGGACCGTCACCTGTGAGGTCCGGGAGATCGCCGAGGGCTGACAGGTCCTTTGCCCGACGCCGCCGGGGGTGTTGCATGGTGGGCTGTGACCTCGCAGCCCACCGGCCCCCGTCCCAGCGACCCCCGTCCCACCGACCCTCGCCACACCGACCTTCAGTCCGCCGTCGAGACCGTCTACCGGCTCGAATCCCCCCGTATCATCGCCGCCCTCACCCGCCTCGTCCGTGACATCGGCATCGCCGAGGAGCTCGCGCAGGACGCCCTGGTCGCCGCCCTCGAACAGTGGCCCCGGGACGGCGTCCCCGACAACCCGGGAGCCTGGCTGACGGCCACGGCCCGGCACCGTGCCGTCGACCTGATCCGCCGCCGGGACAACTACGCCCGCAAGCTCCAGGAGATCGGCCGCACCCTCGACACCACCGCGCCCCCCGAGGAGCCCGCCGACCCCGACGACATCGACGACGACCTCCTCCGTCTGGTCTTCACGGCCTGCCACCCGGTGCTGTCGCCCGAGGCCCGGATCGCCCTCACCCTCCGCCTCCTCGGCGGCCTGACGACGACCGAGATCGCCCGGGCCTTCCTCACCCCCGAGCCGACGATCGCCCAGCGCATCGTCCGCGCCAAACGGACCCTGGCCACCCAGAACGTCGCCTTCGAGGTGCCGTACGGCCCCGAGCGCGAGGCCCGCCTCGGTTCCGTCCTCGACGTCATCTACCTCATCTTCAACGAGGGTTACGCCGCCACCGCCGGCGACGACTGGCTGCGCCCCGGGCTCTGCGAGGACGCCCTCCGCCTGGCCCGCGTCCTGTCCTCCCTGATGCCGAAGGAACCGGAAGTCCACGCCCTGACCTCCCTGCTGGAGTTCCAGGCGTCCCGCTCCGCCGCCCGCACCGGCCCGAGCGGCGAACCCGTCCTCCTCAAGGACCAGAACCGCCGCCGCTGGAACCGCATGCTCATCGCCCGAGGCATCACCGCCCTCCACCGCGCCGACGCGACGGCCACCGGCGCCCCGGGCCCGTACGCCCTCCAGGCCGCCATCGCCGCCTGCCACGCCCACGCGTACACCTACGAGGAGACCGACTGGCGGACCATCGCGGCCCTGTACGGCCTGCTCGCCGCCCGAGCGCCCTCCCCGGTCGTCGAACTCAACCGCGCGGTCGCCGTCTCCATGGCCGAGGGCCCGGCCGAGGGACTGGCCATCGTCGACGCCCTCGCCTCCGAACCGGCCCTGCGCGACTACCACTTGCTCCCCAGCGTCCGCGGCGACCTCCTCGCCCGCCTGGGACGTTCGGCGGAGGCGCGGGAGGAGTTCGTACGGGCGGCGGGGCTGGCGCGCAACGAGCGCGAGCGTGAGCTGCTGCTGGGGCGGGCGGACGGGCTGTCGTAGGGCGAAGGGAGTCCGGTCGGCTACACGGGTCGTCCGATCAGCATCGTCGGTGCCCCCGCCACCCGCGTCAGGAACACCGTCGCCGAGTTGCGGCCCACCGGCTTCACCTTCTTCCGCAGCTCCTCCGGCTCGACCGCCGAGCCCCGCTTCTTCACGGTCAGGATCCCGACCTCCCGCTCTCGTAGCAGCGCCTTCAACTTCTTTATGTTGAAGGGGAGTTGGTCGCTGATCTCATAGGCGGTGGCGTACGGGGAGTCGTGGAGCGCGTCGGAGGTGACGTAGGCGATGGTGGGGTCGATCAGCCCGCCGTCCACCTCCTCGGCCGCCTCGGCGACCAGATGCGCGCGGATGACGGCACCGTCGGGCTCGTACAGGTACCGCCCGACGGGACGGACCCGGGGGTCGGGCAGCCCGCGGGAGAGGAGGGTGCGCGGGCCGGGCAGCAGGGTGGCCCGCACGGAAGCGGCCCGACCCGAGGTGGTCCGCACCGGTCCCGTTCCCGCCGCCGTCCCGAACCACAGCACCGCCTCCTTCACATCCCCGCCGTCCGAGATCCACTCGGCCCCGGCGTCGTCCGGCACGGCCTCGTGCGGGATGCCGGGGGCGACCTTGAGGGCGGCGACGAGGGACGCCTCGCGGGCGGCCCCGACGGCCCAGGACAGGGGCGGTGAGTAGGCCTCCGGGTCGAAGACGCGACCGCGTCCGCCGCGCCGGGCCGGGTCCACGAACACGGCGTCGTAACCGGCCGTGTCCACCTCCGTGACGTCGGCCTCCCGGACCTCGATGAGGTCGCCGAGCCCGAGCGCCCCGGCGTTGGCGCGCGCCGCGGCCGCCGTCACCGGGTCCCGGTCGACGGCGAGGACGCGGATGCCCGCCCGGGCGAGCGCGATGGCGTCACCGCCGATCCCGCAGCACAGGTCGGCCAGGGAGGTGACGCCCATCGACTTCAGACGCTCGGCCCGGTACGCCGCCACACTCGCCCGTGTCGACTGCTCGACCCCGTTCGGGGTGAAGAACATCCGCCCGGCGTCCTCGGCCCCGAACTTCGCCTCCGCGCGCTGCCGCAGCCGGGCCTGGCCGAGGGCCGCCGAGACCAGTTCGGCGGGGTGCTCGCGGCGCAGCCGGGTGGCGACGGCGAGTTCGTCGGCGGGGGCCGTCCCGCGGACCTCGTCGAGGAGGGCGCGGCCTTCGGGGGTGAGGAGGGGGGCGAGGTCGTTCACCGGGTCATTGTGGGCCAGGCGGGCGACGGTGCGCCTGTCGCCGAGGTGTTGGACCAGGGTCGGGGCCGGGGTCTGCGAGGATCCGGCACCATGCGAGCAGTAGGACAAAACGATAAAAACGGGGTGTCGTTGAGGCTGCGGGTGCGCGGCGGGGTCGCCGTGCTCGCCGTCGCCGCCGTGGCCTCCGGCTGCGCCCAGGGCCCGGACCCCCAGGTGCCCCCCGCGCACGGCCAGCAGCCCCTCAGGGCGGCCCCGGCGCGCGCCCTCCACTCGTACGCGACGAAGCTGCACGCGACGTATATGGCCCGCGCGGCGGCGGCGCGGCGCTGGGGTCTGAAGCAGGTGCCGCTGACGGCGCCCGCGCCTCCGCTCCACAAGCCGCGGATCGAGGCGCGCAAGGGCTTCGAGGTCGACGACCAGGAGGAGCTGGATCTCCCGCCGGTCTTCACCACCGTGCCCACCCGGCAGAAGGTCGTCTTCCTCACCATCGACGACGGCGCCGAGAAGGACCCGGCGTTCCTGCGGATGATGAGCCAGCTGAAGATCCCGTACACCGCCTTCCTGAGCAACTTCCTGATCAAGGACGACTACCCCTACTTCCGCAAGATGCGGTCCGAAGGCGTCACCCTCAACAACCACACCCTCACCCATCCCTATCTGCCGGGGCTCTCGTACGGGCAGCAGCGGCGCGAGATCTGCGGCATGCAGGACGTGATGGAGAAGCAGTTCGGCAAGCGGCCGACCGTCTTCCGGCCGCCCTTCGGCAACTACAACCAGGACACGCTCCGGGCCGCCAGATCCTGCGGCATCAAGTACGCGCCGATCTGGGACGAGGAGGTCTTCGTCGACCACTGGGAGTACCGCGAGGACGACCAGGACCTGCACCCCGGCGACATCGTGCTCACCCACTTCCGTGGCCGCGACGAGTGGAAGGGCACGATGGTCGACGACATGCGCCGGTTCCTGAACAGGGTCACGGCCGAGGGGTACGCGGTGGCCCGCCTGGAGGACTACCTGTGAACCGCGGGCGCCTGGCGGCCGGTGTCCTGGCGCTCGCCGTCCTGCTCACCGGCTGCGCCCAGTCCGTCGACCCCATCGAACGGCTGGGCATGAAGGCGGCCCAGCGGGTGCACCCGTACGACCCCAGGGGCACGGCACGGCCGCCGTACCGCCGCTGGGGCCTGGTGGCACCGCTGGCCCCCGCGCCGAGACCGAGACGGGTGCCGGGCCTCGGGGGCGCTTCGCTCCACCCGGGCCCGATCCCGGTGGTCTCCCGGGTCCCCACCCGCGACAAGGTGGTCTTCCTGACCTACGACGACGGAGCCGAACGGGACCGCCGCTTCGTCGACATGGTCCGCGAACTCCGGCTCCCGGTCAGCATGTTCCTCACCGACAGCGTGGTCGGACCGGGCTACGGCCACTTCGCGCGTCTGCGGTCGGTGGGCGCGTCGATCCAGAACCACACCCTCGACCACACCGCCCTGCGCGGCCTGCCGTATGCCGGCCAGCGCGCCGAGATCTGCGGCCAGCAGCGGAAACTCCACGTCCGCTTCGGCATCCGCCCCCGCCTCTTCCGCCCCCCGTACGGCGCCTACGACACCACCACCCTGCGCGCCGCGGCCGACTGCGGGGTCTCCGCGCTGGTCCTGTGGCGCGCGTCGATGGACACCGGCGAGCCGGCGTTCACCACGGGCGGGCGACAGCTGCGAGCCGGCGACATCGTCTCGGTGGCCTCGGGCGAGTCGACACAGCCGTCCCTGATCGACCGGACGCGGCGGCTGCTGAGGGAGGCGCAGGGGCGGGGGCTGACGGTGGGGCGGCTGGAGGACTATCTGTAGCGGCACGCGCCACGGGATCTTCGGCGGCGCGCACCGCCGGGATTAGCAGTCCGCTTGACCGAGTGCTAATCGCAGTCATAGTCTCGGCTCTGGCACTCCCCACTGGAGAGTGCCAACTACGCGACGGGCAGGTCCGGCACCCGCGACGACGGATCCACCTGGTCGCCACCTCAGACAGTTAACCCCGTGAGATCTCCGAAGGGGGAGGTCGGATCGTGACGACCACCAGCTCCAAGGTTGCCATCAAGCCGCTTGAGGACCGCATCGTGGTCCAGCCGCTCGACGCGGAGCAGACCACCGCCTCTGGCCTGGTCATCCCGGACACCGCGAAGGAGAAGCCCCAGGAGGGCGTCGTCCTCGCCGTGGGCCCGGGCCGCTTCGAGAACGGCGAGCGCCTGCCGCTCGACGTCAAGACCGGCGACATCGTGCTGTACAGCAAGTACGGCGGCACCGAGGTGAAGTACAACGGCGAGGAGTACCTCGTCCTCTCGGCTCGCGACGTGCTCGCGATCATCGAGAAGTAATCCACCTCAAGCACTTTTCTCGCTTGTGAGCTGCGCCCCGGGTTCCCGCGTCCTTATGAAGCCGGGCCTCCGGGGCGCAGTTCGTTTCACCCACGTTTTCCGAGAGGGCTGAACCGCTCCCATGGCGAAGATCCTGAAGTTCGACGAGGACGCCCGTCGCGCCCTCGAGCGCGGCGTCAACAAGCTGGCCGACACGGTCAAGGTGACGATCGGCCCCAAGGGCCGCAACGTCGTCATCGACAAGAAGTTCGGCGCCCCCACCATCACCAACGACGGCGTCACCATCGCCCGTGAGGTCGAGGTCGAGGACCCGTACGAGAACCTCGGCGCGCAGCTGGTGAAGGAGGTGGCGACCAAGACCAACGACATCGCGGGTGACGGCACCACCACCGCCACCGTGCTCGCCCAGGCGCTGGTCCGCGAGGGCCTGAAGAACGTCGCCGCGGGTGCCTCCCCGGCGCTGCTGAAGAAGGGCATCGACGCGGCCGTGGCCGCGGTCTCCGAGGAGCTCCTCGCGACCGCCCGCCCCATCGACGAGAAGTCCGACATCGCCGCCGTGGCTGCGCTGTCCGCCCAGGACCAGCAGGTCGGCGAGCTCATCGCCGAGGCGATGGACAAGGTCGGCAAGGACGGTGTCATCACCGTCGAGGAGTCCAACACCTTCGGTCTGGAGCTGGACTTCACCGAGGGCATGGCCTTCGACAAGGGCTACCTGTCCCCGTACTTCGTCACCGACCAGGAGCGTATGGAGGCCGTCCTCGACGAGCCGTACATCCTGATCAACCAGGGCAAGATCTCCTCGATCGCCGACCTGCTGCCGCTGCTCGAGAAGGTCATCCAGTCCGGCGCCTCGAAGCCGCTGCTGATCATCGCCGAGGACGTCGAGGGCGAGGCCCTCTCCACCCTGGTCGTCAACAAGATCCGCGGCACCTTCAACGCGGTCGCGGTCAAGGCCCCCGGCTTCGGCGACCGCCGCAAGGCGATGCTGCAGGACATGGCGGTCCTCACCGGTGCCACGGTCATCTCCGAGGAGGTCGGCCTCAAGCTCGACCAGGTCGGCCTGGACGTGCTGGGCTCCGCCCGCCGCGTGACCATCACCAAGGACGACACCACCATCGTCGACGGCGCCGGCGACTCCGCCGACGTCGTGGGCCGCGTCGCCCAGATCAAGGCCGAGATCGAGAACACGGACTCCGACTGGGACCGCGAGAAGCTCCAGGAGCGTCTCGCGAAGCTGGCCGGCGGCGTGTGCGTCATCAAGGTCGGCGCCGCCACCGAGGTGGAGCTGAAGGAGAAGAAGCACCGTCTGGAGGACGCCATCTCCGCGACCCGCGCCGCGGTCGAGGAGGGCATCGTCTCCGGTGGTGGCTCCGCGCTCGTCCACGCCGTGAAGGTCCTCGAGGACAACCTCGGCCGCACCGGCGACGAGGCCACCGGTGTCGCCGTGGTCCGCAAGGCCGCCGTCGAGCCGCTGCGCTGGATCGCCGAGAACGCCGGCCTGGAGGGCTACGTCATCACCTCCAAGGTCGCCGAGCTCGACAAGGGCCAGGGCTTCAACGCCGCCACCGGCGAGTACGGCGACCTGGTCAAGGCCGGCGTCATCGACCCGGTCAAGGTCACCCGCTCCGCCCTGGAGAACGCCGCCTCCATCGCCTCCCTCCTCCTGACGACCGAGACCCTGGTCGTGGAGAAGAAGGAAGAGGAGGAGCCGGCCGCCGCCGGTCACGGCCACGGTCACACGCACTGACGCGACGCAACAGGAGAGGCCCGGCACCCTGCAGACAAGGGGTGCCGGGCCTCCGCGCATCCCCCTCAGCGTTCCAGCGCGTCGAGCACGCCCAACTGGGCCATCAGCCCCAGCCGGTCGTACTCCCACCAGGCCTCGACGATCTTCCCGTGCTCGCCGAACCGGTGCGTGGTGTTGCCGGTCATGGAGACCTTCGCCCCGCTGGGCGGCAGTCCCATGAACTCACCCGTGTGGGTGCCGCTCCACACCCACCGCGTGGACACCCGGTCGCCCTGGGCGATCTGGTCCTCGATCGCGAACTCGAAGTCGAACCCGGAGCGCCACATCCCCACCTCGCGCCGCAGGGCGTCCATCCCCATGGTGTCCTGCTCGTTCGCCGGGTCGTGGTCGTGGTAGTTCTCCGCGATCAGCCCGTCGAGCGGCGGCAGTTCGCCCGCGACGGCGATCGTCCCGAAGAACCGCCGCGCCGTGTCCGCGTTCAGCCCCTCGTCCCGTACGACGTCCAGATCGGTGAACGTCGGCATCTCGTCGCAGAGGGCCACCATCTCCCGGAAGATCTTGTCCGTCTCGGGCAGGCTGGAGTTCCGCATCGCCTCCTCGTACGACGGGAACTCCACGATCTCGATGAAGTGCGACGCGTCGGAGTGGTCCTTGCCGACCACCGCGTGCGTCGCCGTCCGCTTTCCCCTGGTCTGCTCGACCCATGTGTCCATCAGCCGGTCGATGTCGTCGAAGTGGCTGGTCCTGCAGTCGATGATCTGTACGAAGGTCATGGTCGTGCCTCCGGTCCCGATGGGTTCGGTGGGGTCCGGCCGTACGGAACCATTTTCCCCCGTACCCCACGACCGCGCCCTGTGGAGACCTCACTGAGGCCCGTACTTCCGCCCGGTCCGTGAGCTGATCCCGCCCAGCAGCGCCCGGGGCGTCACCTTCACGAGCCCCATCAGCGCCTTGTACCGGGGGTCGGGGATCGACAGCGACTTCCCGCGCGCCAGATCGCTCAGCGCCGCGGCCACCAGCTTGTCCGCGTCCAGCCACATCCACCCCGGGATGTTGTCGGTCCCCATCCCGGCCCGCTGATGGAACTCCGTCCGCACGAACCCGGGGCACAGCGCCATCAGCCGCACACCGCTGCCCACGAGGTCCTTCGCCGCGCCCTGGGTGAACTGCACGACCCACGCCTTCGAGGCGCCGTACGTCCCCCGGGGCACGAAGGCGGCGACGGACGCGACGTTGACGACCCCGCCGCGGCCGCGCTCGCGCATCGCCTCCGTCGCCGCGGTCGTCAGCCGCAGCACCGCCTCGCAGTGCACCTTGAGCATCTTCAGCTCGTCGGCCATGGAGACGTCGAGATAGCGGCCCTTGTTGCCGAAGCCGGCGTTGTTGACCAGCAGGTCGACGGGGTTCCTGCGGTCGGCGAGCCGGGCGGCGACCGCCTCGATGCCGTCGTCCTCGGCCAGGTCCGCCGTCAGCACCTCCGCCTCGATGCCGTGCCGGTCGTGCAGCTCGGTCGCCTGCTCCCGCAACCGCTTGGTGTCGCGGGCGACCAGCACCAGATTGTGCCCGTCGGCCGCCAGCCGCCGTGCGAACGCGGCGCCGATGCCCGCGGTCGATCCCGTAATCAGAGCCGTTGTCATGACCCAAGCGTAGTTACCCGGACTGTGCGGGCCCGCTCCTCACACGACGCCCGTGGCTCAAAGCGCCAACGCGTTATCGGACGTCGTATCAAAGGATCTCTTATCCTTGATCCGTGATCGAAGCACGTCATCTGCGGGTCCTGCGCGCCGTCGCCACCACCGGTTCCTTCTCGGCGGCGGGGCGTGAACTGGGCTGCACCCAGCCCGCCGTGAGCCAGCAGATGAAGGCCCTGGAGGCATCGGTGGGCACACCCCTGCTGGTCCGCGACGGGCGCGAGATGCGCCTGACCCAGGCGGGCGAGGCCCTCGTCCGGCACGCCAACGGGATCCTGGCGGGGCTGACCGCGGCCGAGGAGGAGGTCGCCGCCATCGCCGGCCTGCGCGCCGGGCGGGTGCGGCTGGTCTCCTTCCCCAGCGGCAGCTCGACCCTCGTACCGACCGCCCTCGCCGCCCTGCGCGCCGCGCACCCCGGCACCCGAGTGTCGCTGGAGGAGGCCGAACCGCCCGTCTCCGTCGACATGCTGCGCGCGGGGGAGTGCGATGTGGCACTCGCCTTCCGCTACGAGGGCGCGGCGGGCGCGAAGGAGTGGGACGACCTCGTCGTACGGCCGCTGCTGACCGACCGTCTCGTCGGGCTGGTGCCGGAGCGGCACCCGCTGGCGGGGGCCGGGTCCGTGGCCATCGGCGAACTCGCGCGGGAGCCGTGGATCGCCGGATGCCCGCGCTGTCGCGGGCAGTTGGTGGAGGTGTGCGAGGGCGCCGGCTTCACCCCCCGCATCGACTTCGCCACCGACGACTACCCGGCGGTGGTCGGCCTCGTCGGCGCCGGTCTGGGCGTCGCCGTACTCCCGCAGCTGGCCCTGGAGTCCGTACGGCCGCGCCACGCGCGCGTGCTGACGCTGGAGCCGGCCGTGCGGCGGGAGATCGTGGCGCTGACCCTGCCCGACCTGGCCCGGGTGCCGGCGGTCGCGGCGACGCTGGAACAGCTCGGGCGCGCGGCCGGGCGCCCGGGGGCGGGGTAGGCGGGGTAGTGGTAGCCGGGCAGCCGGGTGGCTGGGGTGTTGCCGAGCTCAGGGGCCGGGAGCTCGGGAGTCAGGAACGAAGAAACGTTCCTTCAGTTGTTCGATACGCCGTAGTCGCCGCTTACACCGTCCCCGTACTTGCCGGACACGCCGTCCCCGCCGGTGACCCCCGCCGACACCAGTCGGTTCCGCGCGCGACCCATCAGTTCCTCGCGCTCGTCCTCGGTCAGGCCGCCCCAGACGCCGTACGGCTCTCGCACCGCCAGCGCGTGTGCCGCGCACTGCGCGCGCACCGGGCACCTCATGCAGACCTCCTTGGCCGAGTTCTCGCGAGCACTCCGGGCCGCGCCCCGCTCGCCCTCCGGATGAAAGAAGAGCGAGCTGTCCACCCCGCGACAGGCGGCCAGAAGCTGCCAGTCCCACAGGTCCGCGTTCGGTCCGGGAAGGCGGGAGAAATCTGCCATTGCGTGACCCCTTGTAGCCGTTCTGAGCGGATACGGTGCCCATGACCGTATATCTACGATCTAAGGAGATGAAAATATGACTCATTGCGAATCTAGCCTCAGACACCAGTAGATGGGAAGAAAAGGGGCTAAATGGGGCACCGGTTGTGATGAAACGTTGTGAGTCCGCCCTGCATGTCTGCACCGTGTCCGCCCCCTCACGTAGAGTGCCGAAGATGACACACAGCCCCGTAACTCTTTCGAGTGACCGTCGTTGAGAGTGCGGAGGCGGTTGGCGCAAGAAATGCTCGGGCGGGCGTCCGGGACGGTCGACCGCACAGGTGACGATTTCGTACCAGCCTGGAGGCTCAAGGTGACGTGCATCAGCTGCGGAGGGCGGCCATGACATCCGTCCTCGTCTGCGACGACTCCCCGCTTGCCCGAGAGGCGCTCCGCCGCGCGGTCGCGACCGTGCCCGGCGTCGAGCGCGTGACGACCGCGGCCAACGGCGAGGAAGTCCTCCGCCGCTGGGGTGCGGACCGTTCGGATCTGATTCTGATGGACGTACGCATGCCCGGACTGGGCGGCGTCGAGACCGTGCGGCGACTGCTGTCCGCCGACCCGGGTGCCCGCATCATCATGCTCACCGTCGCCGAGGACCTCGACGGGGTCGCGCTCGCGGTCGCGGCCGGCGCGCGGGGGTATCTGCACAAGGACGCGTCGCGTGCGGAGTTGCGGGCGACCGTCACCCAGGCGCTGGCCGACCCGACCTGGCGGCTGGCCCCGCGGCGGCTGCGGTCCGCCGAGATGGGGGCGGCGCCGACGCTCACCGCGCGGGAGATCCAGGTGCTCGAGGGGATGTCCCACGGGCGGTCCAACGCGGAGATCGGGCGGGAGCTGTTCCTGTCCGAGGACACCGTGAAGACGCATGCCCGGCGGTTGTTCAAGAAGCTGGGCGCGTCGGACCGGGCGCATGCCGTGGCGCTCGGTTTCCGGTGGGGTCTGGTTCGTTAGTACTACCGGGTGCCGCCCTGTGCCGTCGGCGGCTGAGGGCTCGTCGCGGCTGGTCGCGCCCACGCGACGCAGTCGCACCATGTCTCGTCCCGCGCCCCTTTGGGGCGCGGATCGCGAGGTCGGTCGAGTGGCTCTGCGGGCACCCGCTGCTCGTTTCGGCGCGGATGCCGCATCCTTGAGGTGTGGAGTCTCTCGGGGACGAGTCGGTCGAGCGGAAGGGGAGGGCGCAGGGGATGAGTGCCGGCGCACCTGCTCATAACGCTTCGGTGCACAACAACGGGCGTGGTGCCACAGATCCGACGGCCAGAGGGCACCATGGACCGATGCGCGACGACGAGGCGGCCGGAGCCGCAGGGGCGATCGGTGCACTCGTCCATCGCGCCGTCGACGGGGACGAGCAGGCCACGCATGACCTGCTCGCCCATGTCCACCCCCTGGCGCTGCGCTACTGCCGCACCCGTCTGTCCCGCCTTCCGGGTGATGCCCGGCACTTCGTGGAGGACCTCGCGCAGGAGGTCTGCGTCGCCGTCCTCCTCGCCCTGCCGCGCTACCGGGACACCGGCCGCCCCTTCGAGGCGTTCGTGTTCGCCATCGCCGCACACAAGGTCGCCGACCTGCAGCGGGCGGCGATGCGGCACCCCGGTTCGACGGCGGTCCCCTCGGACGAGATGCCGGAGCGCCCGGACGACTCGCTCGGCCCGGAGGAGCGCGCGCTGCTCAGCAGCGACGCCGAATGGGCCAAGAAACTGCTGGCCAACCTGCCGGAGAACCAGCGCGAACTGCTCCTGCTGCGGATCGCCGTGGGGTTGACCGCGGAGGAGACCGGTCAGATGTTGGGAATGTCACCCGGAGCGGTCCGTGTGGCGCAGCACCGGGCGCTGAGTCGACTGCGGGCCCTCGCCGAGCAGTAACTCGCCCTCTCTTGAACAGGCGGCTCGCCGGTTCCGTACGAACATACGAAGCCCCCGGCCGACCGCAACCGTGGAATGAGCGAGGTGCGCTTCCCGTTAGCATGGACATCCGCACCGATCAAGGCCATTTGGGGAAGGTGTCATGACTGCGAACGTCGACGGAGTGCCCGGAAAATTCGCGACACTCGGGCTGACCTACGACGACGTGCTGCTGCTGCCGGGAGCCTCCGAGGTGCTCCCCAACGCGGTCGACACCTCGTCGCGTATCTCCCGCAACGTCAAGGTCAACATCCCGCTGCTCTCGGCGGCGATGGACAAGGTGACAGAGTCCCGCATGGCGATCGCGATGGCCCGCCTCGGCGGCGTCGGCGTCCTGCATCGCAACCTGTCGGTCGAGGACCAGGTCAACCAGGTCGACCTGGTCAAGCGGTCCGAGTCCGGCATGGTCACCGATCCCATCACGGTGCGCCCCGAGGCGACGCTCGCCGAGGCGGACGCGCTGTGCGCCAAGTTCCGCATCAGCGGTGTCCCGGTCACCGACCCGGCCGGCAAGCTGCTCGGCATCGTCACCAACCGCGACATGGCCTTCGAGTCCGACCGCAGCCGCCAGGTGCGCGAGGTCATGACGCCGATGCCGCTGGTCACCGGCAAGGTCGGCATCTCCGGTGTGGACGCCATGGAGCTGCTGCGCCGCCACAAGATCGAGAAGCTTCCGCTGGTCGACGAGGCGGGCCTCCTCAAGGGCCTGATCACGGTCAAGGACTTCGTCAAGGCGGAGAAGTACCCGAACGCCGCCAAGGACTCGGAGGGCCGTCTGCTCGTCGGCGCCGCGGTGGGCGCGAGCCCCGAGGCCCTGGAGCGCGCCCAGGCGCTCGCCGAGGCCGGTGTGGACTTCCTGGTCGTCGACACCTCGCACGGCCACAACAGCAACGCGCTCAGCTGGATGTCGAAGATCAAGTCGAGCGTCTCCGTCGACGTGATCGGCGGCAACGTCGCCACCCGCGACGGCGCGCAGGCCCTCATCGACGCCGGTGTCGACGGCATCAAGGTCGGCGTGGGCCCCGGCTCCATCTGTACGACCCGTGTCGTCGCCGGCATCGGCGTCCCACAGGTCACCGCGATCTACGAGGCCTCCCTCGCCGCCCGCCCGGCCGGCATCCCGCTCATCGGCGACGGCGGCCTGCAGTACTCCGGCGACATCGGCAAGGCGCTCGCCGCCGGCGCCGACACCGTGATGCTGGGCTCGCTGCTCGCCGGCTGCGAGGAGTCCCCGGGCGAGCTGCTCTTCATCAACGGCAAGCAGTTCAAGTCGTACCGCGGCATGGGCTCGCTCGGCGCCATGCAGTCCCGCGGCCAGGGCAGGTCGTACTCGAAGGACCGCTACTTCCAGGCGGAGGTCGCCTCCGACGACAAGCTCGTCCCCGAGGGCATCGAGGGCCAGGTGCCCTATCGCGGCCCGCTGGCCAACGTCCTGCACCAGCTCGTCGGCGGCCTGCGCCAGACGATGGGCTATGTGGGCGCGGCGAGCATCGACGAGATGGAGTCCAAGGGCCGCTTCGTCCGCATCACCTCCGCGGGCCTCAAGGAGAGCCACCCGCACGACATCCAGATGACGGTCGAGGCGCCGAACTACAGCGGCAAGTAGGCGGCAGGTCGGCCTGGGGCGGTCCCGGATGCACCGGGGCCGCCCTTGTCGTACCCGTCGGCGATACTGGTAGACGCTGAAACGCATCAGGGAAAGGCCACCAACGTGACTGAGATCGAGATCGGGCGCGGCAAGCGCGGCCGCCGGGCGTACGCCTTCGACGACATCGCCGTCGTCCCCAGCCGCCGTACGCGGGACCCGAAGGAGGTCTCGATCGCCTGGCAGATCGACGCCTACCGCTTCGAGCTGCCCTTCCTGGCCGCCCCCATGGACTCGGTCGTCTCCCCGGCCACCGCGATCCGCATCGGCGAGCTCGGCGGCCTCGGCGTGCTCAACCTCGAAGGCCTGTGGACCCGCTACGAGGACCCGCAGCCGCTTCTCGACGAGATCGCCGAGCTGCCCACGGAGGCCGCCACCCGCCGCCTCCAGGAGATCTACGCGGCTCCCATCAAGGAGGAGCTGATCGGCGCGCGCATCAAGGAGGTGCGGGACTCCGGCGTGGTCACGGCGGCCGCGCTCTCCCCGCAGCGCACCGCCCAGTTCTCCAAGGCGGTCGTCGACGCGGGCGTGGACATCTTCGTCATCCGCGGTACGACCGTCTCGGCGGAGCACGTCTCCGGCTCGCACGAGCCGCTGAACCTGAAGCAGTTCATCTACGAGCTCGACGTCCCGGTGATCGTCGGCGGCTGCGCCACCTACACCGCGGCCCTGCATCTGATGCGCACCGGCGCCGCGGGTGTCCTGGTCGGCTTCGGTGGCGGCGCGGCGCACACCACGCGCAATGTGCTGGGCATCCGCGTCCCGATGGCCACGGCGGTCGCGGACGTGGCGGCCGCCCGCCGCGACTACATGGACGAGTCCGGCGGCCGGTATGTGCACGTCATCGCCGACGGCGGGGTCGGCTGGTCCGGCGACCTCCCCAAGGCGATCGCCTGCGGCGCGGACGCGGTCATGATGGGCTCCCCGCTCGCCCGCGCGACCGACGCGCCGGGCAAGGGCCACCACTGGGGCATGGAGGCCGTCAACGAGGAACTGCCGCGCGGCAAGAAGGTCGACCTCGGCACGGTCGGCACCATCGAGGAGGTCCTGGCGGGCCCCTCCCACACCCCCGACGGCTCCATGAACTTCTTCGGCGCCCTGCGCCGCGCGATGGCCACGACCGGCTACAGCGAGCTGAAGGAGTTCCAGCGGGTCGAGGTCACGGTGGCGGACTCGCAGCACCAGCGGTAGCGGTAGGGCTTACGACGGCTTGAGGGCCGGTCACCCCGGGTGGGGGCCGGCCCTTTTGCATGCCCTGGGGCTTTGTGAGGTGGGCGGCGCATGGGGTGGTGCGGGGGCGCACGGTTGCGTTCGGGGTGGAAAAGGGCTGGTCAGCCGGTTCGAGGGCGATAACGTCCGTGTCGGCGCCCATGGGACGTCACCGCAAGCCCACCCGTTGGGACCGGATCCGTCTGTGGATGGTGAAGTGCCGGAGGAGGTGGATCTTGCGGATTTTCGGATGGTGAGCGGCCACCCCTACAAAGCCTAGGGGTGGACACCCGTAATCCATCAGGAGCCTGTCGCAGCGGCCAACTGCGGCGGGCTCCACCTCATCGGCGTGATGGTGAGCGGCCGCCCCCAAGGCAACTAGGGGCGGACACTCCGTGAACCATCCAGGAGCCTGCCGCAGTGCCCTCTGCGGTGGGTTCCACCTGTCTACGTAAGGTACCCGCGCCGCGCCCCCCATGCCACCAGCCCCGGAGCCCGCCGCACCCGCGCGCCCCCCTTCACAACCGATGCGCCGCCCCGGTGGGCGCGGCCCCACGGGTGTCCAGCAGTAGTTGTGCCTTCACCGACAGGGCTTGCAGGTCGTACGTCCGATGCTGCTGGAGCAGGATCGTGAGGTCCGCGTCGGCCGCCGCCTCGTAGAGGGAGTCGGCGCGGGGGACCGGGCGGTCGAGGACGTTCCAGGACGGGACGTGCGGGTCGTGGTAGCTGACGGAGGCGCCGAGTTCCATCAGGCGGGTCGCGATCTCGCGCGCGGGGGTGCCCTGTTGGTCGGCGAGGTCCGGCTTGTACGTCACTCCGAGGAGGAGGACGCGGGCGCCGCGCGCCGACTTGCCGTGCTCGTTGAGAAGCGTGGCGGCGCGCTGGACGACGTAACGGGGCATCTGGCTGTTGACCTGCTGGGCCAGTTCGACCATGCGCAGGGTGCGCCCGGCGGTGTGCGTCAGGTCCTGGGGGACGGTGTGGCCGCCGACGCCGGGGCCGGGACGGAAGGCCTGGAAGCCGAACGGCTTGGTCTCCGCGCAGCGGACGACGTCCCAGAGGTCGACGCCGAGGTCGTGGCAGAGCACGGCCATCTCGTTGACGAGGGCGATGTTCACGTGCCGGAAGTTGGTCTCCAGCAGTTGCACGGTCTCCGCCTCGCGCACGCCACGCGCGCGTACCACCTTGTCGGTGAGACGGCCGTAGAAGGCGGCGGCCGACTCGGTGCAGGCGGGTGTGAGACCGCCGATGACCTTGGGGGTGTTCGCCGGGGTGTGGTCCCGGTTGCCCGGATCCACCCGGCTGGGGGAGTAGGCGAGGTGGAAGTCGCGGCCCGCGCGGAGCCCGGAGCCCTCTTCGAGGAGCGGGCGGAGCAGATCCTCCGTGGTGCCCGGCGGGACCGGTGACTCCAGGATGACCGTGGTGTGCGGGCGCAGGTGGGCCGCGAGGGTGCGGGCGGCCGACTCCAGCTGGGTGAGGTCGAGACCGCCGTCGGCGCCGCGCGGGGTGGGCGCGCAGATGACGGCGGTACGGACCCGGCCGAGCTCGGCCGGGCCGGTGGCGTGCCGGAAGCCCCCCGAGAGCATCCGGCGCAGATCGGCGGCGCTGAGCGAGCCCGGCTCGGGGCCGGTCCGATAGCCGACGGTGGGGATGCCCGCGGCCACGGCGGCCTGGGCCAGGGGCAGGCCGAACGGGCCGAGTCCGATGACGGCGAGATCTGCGGGCATGGCGTGGGCCGTCCTTCCCAGTAACCGAAGCGGGGCAGGTGCGCAAGCCCTGTGGACTGGATGAGCGAGCGCAATGTCAGACTAGGAGTAAATATGACCGTTATGCGGGATTGGCCGACTGTGTTTTCCGGCAGTGCCGGGAAAGTTGTCCACAGGGTGGGGGCGAGTGGTGGCTGAAGTCGGGCAAGACCGTCAGAATCTGGGCATGGGGGATAGGGACCGGGCTTCGCCCGACGGGTGCGGCCGGCGCTACCGATAGCGGGAGGCAGCGGTGAGGACAGCGACACTGGGGCCGGCGCAGCGCGCCGAGTCACTGGCGGCAATGGCCGAGCGCGAGCTGGACGTGCTGGTGGTGGGCGGCGGTGTGGTCGGGTCCGGCACCGCCCTGGACGCCGTGACGCGCGGCCTGTCCACCGGGCTGGTGGAGGCCCGGGACTGGGCGTCGGGCACCTCCAGCAGGTCCAGCAAGCTGATCCACGGCGGACTGCGCTATCTGGAGATGCTCGACTTCGCCCTCGTACGGGAGGCACTCAAGGAGCGCGGGCTGCTGCTGGAGCGGCTCGCCCCGCACCTGGTGAAGCCGGTGCCGTTTCTCTACCCGCTGCAGCACAAGGGCTGGGAGCGGCTGTACGCCGGTTCGGGCGTCGCGCTCTACGACGGGATGTCGATGGCCCGCGGACACGGGCGCGGCCTGCCGACACACCGTCATCTGACCCGCCGTCACGCCCTGCGCGTGGCCCCCGCCCTGAAGAAGGACGCGCTGATCGGCGCCCTCCAGTACTACGACGCCCAGATGGACGACGCCCGTTACGTCGCGACCCTGGTGCGCACGGCTTCGTCGTACGGCGCGAAGGTGGCCAACCGCGCCCGTGTGACGGGATTCCTGCGCGAGGGCGAGCGGGTCGTGGGCGCGCGGGTGCAGGACGTGGAGGGGGGCGGCGAGTACGAGATCCGCGCGAAGCAGATCGTCAACGCGACGGGTGTGTGGACCGACGACACCCAGGGGATGGTGGGCGAGCGCGGGCAGTTCCACGTCCGTGCCTCCAAGGGCATCCATCTGGTGGTGCCGAAGGACCGGATCAACTCCTCGTCCGGCCTGATCCTGCGTACGGAGAAGTCCGTGCTGTTCGTCATCCCCTGGGGGCGGCACTGGATCGTCGGGACGACCGACACCGACTGGGACCTCGACAAGGCCCACCCGGCCGCGTCCAGCGCGGACATCGACTATCTGCTGGAGCATGTGAACTCGGTGCTCGCGGTGCCCCTGACACGGGACGACGTGCAGGGCGTCTACGCGGGGCTGCGGCCGCTGCTCGCCGGCGAGTCGGACGCGACCAGCAAGCTGTCGCGCGAGCACACCGTGGCGCATCCGGTGCCGGGGCTGGTGGTCGTGGCCGGCGGCAAGTACACGACGTACCGGGTGATGGCCAAGGACGCGGTGGACGAGGCCGTGCACGGGCTCGACATGCGGGTCGCCGAGTGCGTGACGGAGGACGTACCGCTCCTCGGTGCCGAGGGGTACCGGGCGCTGTGGAACGCGCGGGCGCGGATCGCTGCGCGGACCGGTCTGCACGTGGTGCGCGTCGAGCATCTGCTGAATCGATACGGCGCGATGGCGGAGGAGGTCCTCGACCTCATCACCGCGGACTCCTCGCTCGGCGAGCCCATGCCGGCCGCCGACGACTATCTGCGCGCCGAGATCGTCTACGCCGCCTCGCACGAGGGTGCCCGGCACCTGGACGACGTGCTGACCCGGCGGACGCGCATCTCCATCGAGACCTTCGACCGCGGGACGCGCAGCGCCCGGGAGGCGGCCGAGCTGATGGCGCCGGTGCTGGGCTGGGACAAGGACCAGATCGAGCGCGAGGTCGAGCACTACGAGAAGCGGGTGGAGGCCGAACGCGAGTCGCAACGCCAGCCCGACGACCTGACGGCGGACGCGGCGAGGCTGGGGGCGCCGGACATCGTGCCGTTGTGAGGGTTCGGCGTGGGCGGGGGCGCCGGATCATGTGCCGCCGTGCCGGCCCGGTGCGGTGGGGGCGTCCGGCTTCGTCCGCTGTGACGCCCCCCGGGGCGGAGGCGGGCCAGGTCCGCCGGACCACCGGCCTCGTGTCGGTGTGCCGCCTCTTCGATGGACGGGGGCGGGTTCACTCGAACGGGTGTCGTGAGGCGGGATCTTCGTTCGGGGGTCGGTCGTTCTACGGGGTGCGAGGACAGAACTCGGCGGCGAGCAGGGCCGGTTCGAGGTCGGGGTCTGCGATCGCCGTCGTGTTCACACGGAAGGTGAGGACGCGTCGGCCGTCCACGGTTGCCGCGGTGCGCACGTAGCTGCCGATGATGCGGCCGTTGTGCCCCCACACCGTGATGCCGCACGACAGCTTCTCGGGAAACAGACCCATGCCGTACAGGCCGTGTGCGGTGCGGGTGTCGCGCATCTCGCGCAGCCAGCGCGAGGGGAGCAGCCGTCCGCCGAGCAGCGCCGCGTAGAAGCGGTCCAGGTCGGCGAGCGTGGTCACCAGCTCGCCCGCGGCTCCGGCCACCCGCGGGTCGAGCTCGGTGACATCGGTTCCGTCCGCGGTGTAGGCGCGGCCGTGCGGGCCGGGGAGGGAGGTACGAGAGCCGGGGAAGGAGGTGCCCGTCAGCCCCAGCGGAGCGATGATGCGCCGCTCGGCCTCGACGGCGTAGGAGCGGCCGGTGACCTGCTGGACGACCATGCCGAGCACGACGTAGTCGGTGTTCGAGTAGGAGAAACGGCCGCGTTCGGCCGGAGGGTGGGTGAGTGTGATGCGTACGGCTTGAAGGGGGGTGAGGGGGACCACGCCTCTGGTGTCCAGGGTGAAGTCGTTCAGCCCGCTGGTGTGGTTGAGCAGCGAGCGCAGGGTCATCGTGCGGCCGTCGTTGCCCGCGCCGCGGATCAGGCCCGGCAGGTGCTGCTCGACCGTGTCGGACAGCGACAGCCGGTGTTCGGCGGCGAGTTGGAGGACGAGCGTCGCGATGAAGGTCTTGGTGATGCTGCCGGCGCGGAAGTGGTCGGCGCGGGCGATGCCCCGGCCGGCCTGGGCGTAGTGGGTGTCGGACCCGTCGTGGGCGAGCAGTGCGGCGGCAGGTGCGCCGCCCTCAGCGACCAACAGGGGGAGGAGTGTGTCGGTGGTCGGCGCCGTGGGCGAGGAGGAGGCCGGGGCCAGGGCGAGCAGTGCGAGGGACACGGGCAGGGCCAGCAGTGTCCTCAACGGTGCCATCGCGGGGGTCCTTCCTCGTCGCGGGACATCATGCAGGGCGGAAGCAGGGGCGGTTCACCCGGGTCCGGATGCTGAGCGGGGGCTTTGAGGCAGTTGTGAGGGTGTCGTCGTGGGGAACGGGAGGCCGGGGAGCCGTCGCACCGGCGTGCGGGGGCCACCATGGGCCCAGGGGCACCCTGGGCGTCGGGCACTTGTCGGGTGAGGGACAATGGAGGCTCTGTCAGGGCGGGTTGCATGAGGGGACGCATGTCGGAGGCGGAGCGGGCGGGGACATCTCGTCAGGACACTCGTCAGGACAAGAACGAGCGTCTTCTCGCCGGGCGGTACCGGCTGGGAGGAGTGCTCGGCCGTGGCGGCATGGGCACGGTGTGGCGGGCCGAGGACGAGACTCTGGGCCGGACGGTCGCCGTCAAGGAGCTGCGGTTCCCGTCGAACATCGACGAGGAGGAGAAGCGCCGGCTGATCACGCGGACGCTGCGCGAGGCCAAGGCCATCGCGCGGATCCGCAACAACAGCGCGGTGACGGTCTTCGACGTCGTCGAGGAGGACGACCGGCCGTGGATCGTGATGGAGCTCGTCGAGGGCAAGTCGCTCGCCGAGGTCATCCGGGAGGACGGCCTGCTGGAGCCGAAGCGCGCGGCCGAAGTGGGCCTCGCCATTCTCGACGTGCTGCGTTCGGCGCACCGCGAGGGCATCCTGCACCGTGATGTGAAGCCGTCCAACGTCCTGCTGGAGCACGACACCGACCGGGTCGTGCTCACCGACTTCGGGATCGCCCAGGTCGAGGGCGACCCCTCCATCACCTCGACCGGCATGCTCGTCGGCGCGCCCTCCTACATCTCCCCGGAGCGGGCCCGCGGGCACAAGCCGGGCCCGGCGGCCGACCTCTGGTCGCTCGGCGGGCTCCTGTACGCGGCGGTCGAGGGTGTGCCGCCGTACGACAAGGGTTCCGCGATCGCGACGCTGACCGCGGTGATGACGGAACCGCTGGAGGAGCCGAAGAACGCCGGTCCGCTCAAGGACGTCATCTACGGGCTGCTCACCAAGGACCCCGCGAAGCGGCTCGACGACGCCGGTGCGCGGGCCATGTTCAACGCGGTGATCCACGCGCCCGAGCCGAAGTCGGTCGAGCCGGAGCCGGCGGACGCGACCAAGGTCGTGCCGATCCCGGCGCAGCCCGACCGTTCCTCGGGCAAGGGCGGCTCCGGCGGCAAGCGGGGCGAGGAGGCGGCGGAGAAGCTGCGCGGGGCGCTGCGCTCCATGCGGAAGAAGGCGGTGGCGGCGGGGGCCGCGCGGTCGGCAGGGGCGGCGGCCGGATCAGGGGCGGCCGGATCGGCCACGGCGACTCCGTCTGCCCCGTCGACCCCTTCCACTCCGTCCATCCCCTCCACTCCGGCGGCTTCTCCGGCCTCTCCTGTTCCGCCGACACCTCCGGCACCTGCGGTTCCCTCCGCTTCTCCGGCTTCCCCCGCTTCTTCCACTCCCTCCGCTTCCTCCGCTGCTTCTGCCGGAGATGGGGCCGCCTCGGGCTCCTCGACCGCGTCGGCGTCGGGTGCCGTTCGTGGTGGCTCGGCGGGGCCGGACCGTACGGCATCGGGGGTGAACGCGCAGGCGGGCAAGCCGAGTTCGGGGTGGCCGGTGATGACGCCGCCGGATCTGCCGCCGCGGCCGGTGCCCCGGGCGCCGATCACCGACGTGGTGCCGAAGCGGACGCTGGTGATCGTCGCCGTGGTGGTGCTGGTCGTCGTCCTCGGCATCGTGCTGGGGCTGACGCTGGGCAACGACGGCTCTTCCGACAACGGTGCCAAGGGCGGTGGCGGCAAGGCGGTGGCGAGCGCGTCCTCGGGTCCCGACACCAAGGAGGACAAGAGCGGCGGGACGCGTGCGGGCGGGAGTTCGACACAGTCCTCGGGGGCTTCCGGGGCCGCGGCCACGCCCAGCAACAGCCCGAGCGCGTCCGGCGGCAGCGGTGCCGAGGCGGGGGGTTCGTCCGACGCCGACGGCGCGGTGGCGAAGACGTACAAGGGCGGCCAGGGGTACTCGATCGGCTTGCCGAAGGGCTGGAGTTATGAGTCGACGGGGGCCGCGGGGGACCGGTTCACCGGGCCCGACGGGCAGAAGCTGCTCATCGCCTGGACGTCCACGCCCAAGGGTGACCCGGTGGCCGACTGGAAGAGCCAGGAGCGTTATATGACGCGCTCCCAGTACACCAGGATCCGCATAGAGTCGGTGAGCTACCGCGGCTGGAACACGGCCGACTGGGAGTTCACCTATGTGGAGAGCGGGACGGAGTACCGGACGATCGACCGGGGGTTCGTCGTGAACGGTCATCTCGGGTATGCGCTGATGTACACCGCGAAGGCCGATAATTGGGACAGTGGCCTGCGTAAGGACACATGGAGCACCCTCGCGACGACGTTCGAACCGAAGTCGTAAAGGGACTGTTCCCTTGTTGGGACCGTGAGATACGGCAAGCCCACTTTGCCTGTTGCCTCCGGCACGTATCGTGAAGGCTTGTGGACCGTACGCATCCGGGTATGCGTTCACAACGGTGCGCAGGGCGAACGGAATTGACCAACCGGGCGGCTGAGGGAGGCAATGTGGACGACTACGCGGGTCGGGTTCTTGCCGACCGCTACCGCCTGCCGCTGCCACCCTCCGACGAGTACGAACTCACCGAGACCCGCGCCTTCGACACCTACAGCGGGCAGGAAGTCCTGGTCCGGCAGGTGCCGTTGCCGGAGGTCGTCGAGGCGGAGGTGCTCGACGCGGAGGGGCTGCCCGACGGGTTCACGGCACGTAGGCCCGCGGCGCGACCGGGGACTCGGCGGCCGACCGATCCCGCGGTGCGGCGGGCGGTCGAGGCGGCTCAGGCCGCCGCGCGGATACCTGACCATCCGCGGCTCGACCAGGTCTTCGACGTGTTCGCCGAGGGCGGGTCGCTGTGGATCGTGAGCGAGGTGGTGGCCGCGCGGTCACTGGCGACGCTGATGGCCGAGAAGCCGCTCACACCGTATCGCGCGGCCGAGGTCGCCTCCGACGTCCTCATGGCACTGCGCGTGCTGCACGCCCATGGCTGGGTCCACCGGAACATCACCGCCCGCACGGTACTCGTCTGCGAGGACGGCCGTGTGATGCTGACCGGCCTCGCGGTGGGGGCGGCGGAGGAGGCGCTGTGCGGGTATGACCCGGTGCCGGTGGAGGACGGGGCCGGGGGCGGTGCCGGTGGCGCGCATGGACCGGGCGGCCCGGTAACTCCGAGTGATCAAGGCGGGGTCGACGCGTCCGGCCCACAGGGTGGGCCGGGGGCTCGTGGAGGCCAGGGGCCTCAAGGGGGCGCCGGCGGTGGGCTGGTCGGTCCCGGCTCACCCGGTGGTCTGGTCGCGCAGAGCGGGGTCGGTGGTGTCGATCCCGTCGCCGCTCGGAGTGCGGCCATCAGGGCGCGTACGGCGGGAGGGCTGCCCGGGGTCGACGCCGATACGGCCAACGGGAGTGGTGGGAGCGGGACGTTCGCGCCCAAGGCGCTGGAGAGCGGCGGGGACATCAGGGCCGCGCGGGCCGGGGCGATCGCGGCGTACCGGGCGGGCGCCCGTGCCGCCGCCCGGGTCCAGGAGGCCCAGAACGGCAGGGCAGCACTCCCGGGAGCCCGTCCCACCCAGGAGAACGGCCCCGCGGCGTTGACCAACGGGTCGGCGCAGCCGTACCCGCCGGGCGGGGGTCTGGAGGCGGCGCGTCCTGGGGATGCGGGGCAGTCGTACCTGGGTGATGGTCCGGCGGCGTTGGCCAATGGGGCGCAGCCGTACCCGCCGGGCGGGGGTCTGGAGGCGGCGCGTCCTGGGGATGCGGGGCAGTCGTATGCGTCGGGCGGGGAGGAGGCGGACGCGGGGCGGTCCGGTGGTGCGGGGCAGCGGTATCCGGCCGACGGGGGCGTGGGCGCGGCCCATCCCAATGGCGCGGTCCAGCCGTATCCCGCCGACAGCGGCGTGCCCGCACCGCGCCCCGACGGCACCGCACCGCCGTATGCCTCCGGCGAGGGCGTCGAGAGCGTGCCCGGTACCACCACACCGCCGGGCCGAATAGCCGACCCCTATGGGGTGGGCGGCACCTCCTGGCACGGGGCGACACCGCGTGGCGGTACCGGCGCAGGCGTCTCGCACCCCGGTGACCGGCGGAGCGGTGAAGTCACGCCCCCCGGCCTCCCGCGGAGCGCCGGCGACACGGCCACACCCGGCGCCCCCGCCCCCGGTCTCGGCACGGCTCCCCCGGCGGGACTGCCGAACGCCCCGGGATTCGGGATGGCGACCCCGTCCACGCCCGACACCTCCAGCCCCACCCATCCGTACCCCGGCGCCCCGGCGCCCGGCGCGAACGCTCGCGTCACCCCCTACTCCGGCGCTCCGGCCTCCGCGCCTGACACCTCCAGCTCGGCCCACCCGTACCCCGGCGCTCCCGCGCCCGGCGCGCCCGCCTCCGCCACCCCCTACCCCGGCGCCCCGGCCCCCGCCCAAGACGCCTCATCCGCCTCCCCTTACCCCGGCGCCGGCGCCCCCGCGCACCCCAGTCTTTCTGGCGCCCCCGCCCGCTCCGGCGTCCCCAATGCCCCCGCCCATCCCGGCGCCGGCGTCGGCGCCCCCGCCACCCCCCAACCCCCCACCCGTTGGACCGACTTGGTCGCCGGTACTCCCGGGCCTCCTCGGGGGCCCGCCACCGCGCTCGCTGCGGAGCGGGCTCGGCAGGCTCGTATGGCTGTGGTGGGGCCCGTCACCGAGCGGTGGGCGCCTGAGCAGGCCGGGCCGGTGCACGAGAACTGGCAGCTGGCCGCGCCGATCGGGCCCGCGACGGATCTGTGGGCGCTGGGGGCGTTGCTGTTCCGGGCCGTGCAGGGGCACGCGCCGTATCCGGAGGAGTCGACGGCCGAGCTGGTGCAGATGGTGTGTGCCGAGCCGCCCGCCTTCGCCGAGGAGTGCGGGCCCCTCAGGCCCGTCGTCGAGTCCCTGCTGCGCCAGGACCCCACCGAGCGGCTCGACTTCGAGGAGCTCAGGGGCTGGCTGCGCTCCCTCGTGCGGTCCGCGCCCGAGCCGGAGGCCGGCACGCATGTCGTCGCCGCGCCGCCCGCCGACCCCAGCCGGCTGCCCATCGTCCGCCGGCGCGGGGAGCTCGTGCGCCGGCGCCGGGCCGGGCTGCCCGCGACCACCGCGCACGGGCGGCACAAGCGGGCCAAGGAGCAGGCGGGTTCACCGCGCCGGCTCGGCCGGACGCTGCTTCTGCTGATCCTGCTTCTGCTGGCCGGCGCGGTGGCGTACGCCATGCTGTTCATGCCGAAGGCGGGCCAGGACGGCGCGTCCGGCGGCAGCGAGCGGACCGGTGCCGACGGTGCCGTCAGTCCCGCACCCGTGCAGTCCGGCAAGGGGAGTACCGGCGGCCGGCCGTCTCAAGGGCAGTCCTCGCCCGGTTCGACCGGCACTCCGAGCGCCTCCGCCTCCGCCGGGGCCACCGAGACGCAGACCACCGACCCCGATGTCGCCGCAGGATTCACCGTGCGCAAGGACCCCGAGGGATTCCAGGTCGCGGTCGCCAAGGGGTGGACGCGGACAGGGAAGAACGCCTGGAACCAGGTCGTCTACTCCAAGGGCGACTACGAGCTGATCATCGTCGCCGGGCGGGACGGCGCCGTCACCTACGGCAGCGACCCGATGGCCTACCAGCGCGACGAGGAGCACGAGTTGCAGCCGTACCGCAGCTCCAGCTGGGCCACCGCGACCGGGCTGCGGACCATCACCGTGGGGACGCGGGTCATGGCCGAGGGGCAGTTCACCTGGACCGACGGCGACGGGCGCGACCTGTACGTCCGCAACCTCGCGATCCTCATCAACGGGCGCTATCACGTCGTACAGGTGCGAGGCCCGGAGTCCCAGCGGGACGAGGTGACCAAGCTCTACGACCAGGCGTCCTCGACCTACGCCTACACGGGGTGAGGCCTTCCGCTCACCGAGCGTGCCGCCCCCCGAACAGTTCCCGGTCGGGGGGCGAAGCGACAACCGTCACAGTGCTGTCACTTGGGGCCCCGCTTGTTCCCTGCGGGTGGTCCAGTCCTTAGTCTGACCCTGTCAAGAGCATTGCGGGGCAACGTGAATCAAATGCAGGGCCAGCTCGTCGCGGGCCGCTACCGGCTCGCCGAGTCCATCGGCAGCGGCGGCATGGGGCGTGTGTGGCGTGCGCATGACGAAGTGCTGCACCGGGCCGTCGCGATCAAGGAACTGACCGCCGCGCTCTATGTGTCCGAGAGCGACCAGGAGCGGTTGCTCGCGCGTACCCGCGCCGAGGCGCGGGCCGCTGCCCGGATCAACCACTCCGCCGTCGTCACCGTCCACGATGTGCTCGAACACGACGGCCGGCCGTGGATCGTCATGGAGCTCGTCGAGGGGCACTCGCTCGCCGACGCGGTCAAGGAGCGCGGCCGGGTCGAGCCCGCCGAGGCCGCGCGGATCGGACTGTGGGTGCTGCGGGCGCTGCGCGCCGCGCACTCCGCCGGCGTCCTGCACCGCGATGTGAAGCCCGGCAACGTCCTCATCGGGCACGACGGCCGTGTCCTGCTCACCGACTTCGGCATCGCCCAGATCGAGGGCGATACGACGATCACCCGCACCGGCGAGGTCGTGGGCTCCGTCGACTATCTCGCCCCCGAGCGCGTTCGCGGCCACGACCCGGGCCCCGCCTCCGACCTGTGGGCGCTCGGCGCCACGCTGTACACGGCGGTGGAGGGCAGATCGCCGTTCCGCCGCACCTCGCCGCTCGGCACCATGCAGGCGGTCGTCGAGGAGGAGGCCGCCGAGCCGCGGTACGCCGGTGCGCTCGGACCCGTCATGGCCGCGCTGCTGGCCAAGGACCCCGCCGCACGTCCCTCCGCGGCCGAGGCCGAGCAGATGCTCGCCGAGGCGATGGAGGGGCGGCGCCCCAACGCGGCCCAGGCGTATGTGCCCACCTGGCACGGCGGTCCCTCCGCCTACGACACGGGGGCCACCGGCACCGGCACGGGACGGCAGACCTTCGGCAGCACGCCGTACCCGCCGGTCACCGCGCCGACCTCGATCGGCCCGACCGGTATGGGTACCGGGCAGCCGGGAGCCACCGGCCCCGTCACCGTCCCGCCCGCCGGCAAGCGACACCGCCTGCGCACCTTCGTCCTCCTGGTCGTGCTCGCGGTGATCATCAGCGGCGGTGTGGCCGTGTCGCTGCGGCAGTGGGCCGATGTCTTTCGGTCGGACGGCGGCAGCGCCTCCGGGTCCAAGAGCCCGTCGGCGAACAGCACACCGACCGGGAGCCCTCAGGGAGCCCTCCCCGACGGCTGGGAACGGCGGGACGACCCGGTGGGCTTCAGCATCTCCCTGCCCAAGGGGTGGAAGCGGTCCGTCTCCATCGACCAGGGCGGTCTGAGGCAGGTCGACTTCTCGCCCGACCGGGGCAAACACCTGGTCCGGGTCGCCGTCGACACCGCGCCGGACTTCGACACCGCCTACAAGCACATGAGCAACCTGGAGGTGCAGGTCTCGCAGCGGCTGCGGGGGTACCAGCTGCTGAGTCTCAAGGAGCAGGTCTTCCGCGACCTGCCGGGCGTCCGCTGGGAGTACACGTGGAACGCGCTGGCCAAGGACCCGCCGCACTACTTCCCGGGCCCCTACCGTGCGATCGACGTCGCCTACATGAACAGTGAAGGCACCGAGTACGCCCTCTACGAGGCCTCGCCGGCCGGTGACTGGGCCACCACCAGCAAGCAGTTCGACCGGATCCTGCGGGGCTTCCAGGAGAAGACCTCGCCGTAGTGGGACGGGATCCGGCCGGGTTGGCCGGTCGCCGCCCCGGAGCCCGGCCGTCCGGTGCGGCATGATGGGGCGCATGGGGACCGAGGGGGCAGGCGTCCGTGTCATCGCGGGCCGGTATCGGCTCGAGGCACGGCTCGGGCGCGGCGGTATGGGTGTGGTGTGGCGGGCGACCGACGAACTGCTCGGCCGGCAGGTCGCCGTCAAGGAGATACCGCTCGACCTCGACGAGACCCTCTCCGAGGAGGAGGCCCGGCGCCAGCGCGACCGCACCCTGCGCGAGGCGCGTGCCGTGGCCCAGTTGCGCCACCCGCACATCATCGTCGTCCATGACGTGGTCGAGCACGACGAACGCCCTTACATCGTCATGGAGTTGATCGACGGCGGCTCGCTCGCCGACCGTATCTCCGCGCGCGGCCCGCTCGACGCCCGCGAGAGCGCGCGGATCGGCGTGGGCCTGCTGAGCGCGCTGCGCACCGCGCACGCGGCCGGTGTACTGCACCGGGACATCAAGCCCGCCAACGTCCTGCTGGAGGCCGGCACCGACCGTGTCGTCCTCACCGACTTCGGTATCGCGCAGGTCGCGGGGGCCACGACGCTCACCGAGACCGGTTCCTTCGTCGGCTCGCCCGAATACACCGCCCCCGAGCGGATGTCGGGCGCCAGGACCGGCCCGGAGTCCGACCTGTGGTCGCTCGGCGCGCTGCTGTGCACGGTCCTGAGCGGTGAATCACCGTTCCGCCGCGACTCGTTGGGCGGCATCCTGCACGCCGTCGTCTTCGACGAGATCCGGCCGCCGGCCCAGGCCGGGCCCCTGCTGCCCGTCGTACGGGGCCTGTTGGAGCGCGACCCGGACCGGCGGCTGGACGCGGAGCAGGCCGAGCGGATGCTGCGCGCCTTCCGGGAGACCGGTGTCACCCCGGAGGTGCCGCCGTCCGGCTACACACCGACCCAGCGGAACGTGACCCGCCCGACCCCTCCGCCGGCGCCGACCCCGGTTCCCGCCCCGGCCCCGACCGTCGAGACCCGGCGCTCCACCCGGGGCGTGCTGGTGTCCGCGCTGCTGGTCGCCGCGATGGCCGGTGCGGGCGTGTCGGCGGCGGCGCTGCTGATGAACCAGGGCGACGGCGGCGACGGCGGCACCCCGGGGAGCCCGGGACCGCGGACGTCGGTGAGCGCGTCGGCATCCGCGCCGTCCGGAGGTTCGGGAACATCCGGCCCGACCGGCTCCTCCAGCCACTCCACCCCGTCCGGTACGGCGACCTCGGCGCCGCCCGCCTCCACCCCGACCGGCCCCTCCGCGCCCTCCGGCTACCGTGTCGCCGACGACCCCGGCGGCTTCTCCCTCGCCGTACCGCAGGACTTCACCCGCAAGCCCCAGGGCGAGCGTGTCTTCTACATGTCGCCGGGTGAGACGTTCCGCCTCGGCATCAAGGTCGTCGACCCGGATCCGGACGGCCCGCTCGCGGTGATGAATCGCTCGGCCGCCGCGGGCCCGGACACCAACCCCGGCTACCACGACGGCAAGGTCACCTCCACCACGCACGACGGACACCCCGCCGCCCTCTGGGAGTTCACCTGGAACGGCTTCAGCACGGCGGAGGGCCCCCGGCACACCTACGACCTGTGCTGGGAGGAGGGCGGACAGATGTACGACGTGTGGGTGTCGGCGCCGGTCGGGAAGGTGCGCGAGGCGAAGGAGTACTTCGACGTGGCACTGGACACCTTCGTGGCCACGTAAGAGGGCGGTCGGGTTGGTCACGGGTGTGTGACCGGAAAGCGTTCCCTGTGGATGCGGGAGCGGTCGGCGCGATATGGATGGACTCATGAGCAACAACGGGGGAGTCCCGCACCGGTCCGACGAGCCGACGAGTTTCGTTCTGCAACCGCCGAGCCCGCCTGCGGCCGGTCCGGTGCCCGGCAACCCCTATGCGGTGCCCGCCCCGGCGGCCCCGGCCGAGGATGTCGGCGTCGGACGGCTCATCGCCGGCCGCTACCGGCTGTTGAGCAAGCTCGGGCACGGCGGTATGGGCACGGTGTGGCGGGCGAAGGACGAGACGGTCGACCGGGAGGTCGCCGTCAAGGAACCCCGTGTCCCCGATCACCTTCCCGAACGGGAACGCGCCAACGCCTTCGAGCGGATGCGGCGGGAGGCACGCGCGGCGGCCCGCCTCGACCACCCGGCCGTGGTCAATGTGCACGACGTGGCCGTCGTGGACGGCCGGCCGTGGATCGTGATGGAGCTGGTGCGGGGCCGTTCGCTGGGCAGCGCGCTGCAGGAGGGCACGCTCGACGCCCGCGAGGCGGCGCGGATCGGCCTGGAGGTGCTCGGCGCGCTGGAGGCCGCGCACGAGGCCGGCATCCTGCACCGTGACGTGAAACCGGACAACGTCCTGCTCGGCCGCCACGACCGGGTCGTGCTCACCGACTTCGGCATCGCCCAGATCGAGGGCGAGACCAATCTGACGGACACCGGCGGGTTCGTCGGCTCGCCCGAGTACATCGCGCCGGAACGGGTGCTGGGCCAGCGCCCGGGCCCCGCCTCCGACCTCTGGTCGCTGGGCGTGGTGCTGTACGCGGCGACCGAGGGTGTCTCCCCGTTCCGCCGCAGCAACACCCCGGCCACCCTCCAGTCGGTCCTGAACACCACCCCGCCCGCGCCCGCCACGGCGTCCGGCCCGCTGGCGGAGCTGATCACGGGCCTGCTGGAGAAGGACCCGGCGCGCCGGCCGAACGCGGCGAGGGTGCGCGCCCTGCTGGAGGCGGCGGCGAACCCGCCCGTCCCGGAGCCGACACAGCCCCTGCGGTATGCGAACGGCCCTGCCAAGGGCGGCGGCCTCACGCTGAGACTCGGCCGAGGGGCGCTGTTCGGCGGCGGGATCGCGGCGGTGGTCGCCGCCGCGCTGGCGTACGTCCTGATCGCGACCCCCTTCGCGGGCCCGCTGCCCGACGGCTGGCAGAAGAAGCACGAGCGGGACGTCACCGCGACCCTCGCCGTCCCGCGGGAGTACCGCAGAACCGTTCCGGACCGCAAGACGGACAAGAGCCACTGGGTGGTGTACAGCGACCCGAGCGGCAGCATCGTCATCAACCTGACCGTGACCCGCAGGTCCGAGGACGCCTCGAACACCATCAAGGACTCCGCAGCGGCGCAGATGTACGACGACAACGGCACGTTCAAGTCCTCCGGCGACTACGACCTCCAGATGCCGGAGGGCCCGAAGGCCGACACCGAGCCGTCCCTCACCTACCGCGGCAGGAAGGCGGCGGAGAACACGCTCACCTACCTCCTCGACGACTCGCAGAACCCCCTCCCGCGCGAGGCGAAGATCTTCTACTACAAGTCCACCGCGGGCGACATGTACAAGCTGACGGTCGTCTATCCGGGCAGGGGGGACTTCACGGCGCGCGGGCGCGAGGTGGCGAAGGCGACGATCGGGAACCTGGGGCTCGACAAGGTCTGACTCACCGCTCCCGCACCTGCGCCCGATACCTGCCGGGCGTCACCCCGAACTCCCGGCTGAACGCGTGCGAGAGGGCGTACGGGCTGCTGTACCCCGTCTCACGGGCCACCGAGGCCAGGGGTGTGTCGGTGTCGCGGAGGAGGGTGGCGGTGCGGGTCAGCCGCCACCACGTCAGATAGGCCATGGGCGGCCGCCCGACCAGCGTGGTGAACCTGCGTGCGAGCGTCGCCCGGGACACCCCCGCCTCCGCCGCCAGCCGGTCGTTGGTCCAGGGGGCCGCCGGGTCGGAGTGCAGGGCACGCAGGGCGGCCGTGGTCACCGGGTCGCTGAGGACCGTCGGCCAGGCGCCGGTCTCCGCCTGAGCCATCCACGCCCGGACCATGTAGATCAGCAGCAGGTCGAGCAGGCTCGGCAGGGCGAGACAGGAGCCGGGCCGGCGGTCGTCCAGCTCACGGGCCAACAGGTCGACGGCCGCGCGGAGTTCGGGGTGCGCGCCGACCCGGTTGGGCAGGTGCACCACCTCCGGAAGCTCCGCCAGCAGCGGGTGGACCCGGCTGTGGTCCAGCCGGTACTTCCCGCACAGCAGTTCCGCCTCCCGCCCGCCGGGATCCCCGGCCGGCCTGCGCATCTGCTCGAACGGCACCGCCCGCGCCGTGTCCCCCGGAGCGTCCGCCAGCACATGCCCCGCCCCGTGCGGCAGCAGTACGACATCCCCCGCGCCCAGCGTCACCGGCGCACCGTCCCCGTCCGGCCGCAGCCAGCAGCCGCCCGCCAGGACGACATGGAACCCCGCCCCCTCATAGGGCGCGAGCCGGGTGCACCAGCTCCCGCCCACCCGCAGCCGGTTCGAGGAGGGTTGCCCGATGCGCACCGCCGAGATCGCGTCACTGACCACATCCATGAGACGCAAGCGTATCGGACTGAGCGAGAAGGGCATTGGAATGCTCACCATCGCGCTTCTAGCGTGGTGGGCATGGCTGATGACAACGCACAGGCTTTCCAGATCGGTGATGTCGAGGTCCGCCGGGTCGTCGAGTGGCAGGCCCCGTTCGCCCCCGCCCTCGATCTCGTCCCGGGGCTCGGCGCCGAGGTGTGGCACGACAACCGGGAGGCGCTCGCCCCCGACCACTGGGATCCCGGCACCGACCACGCCGTGGTCGCCCTGCAGACCTGGGTGCTGCGCAGCGGCGGACGGACCGTCCTGGTGGACACCGGGGTCGGACACGGGCGGGAGCGGCCCGGCAATCCGGCCTTCCACCGGCAGCAGGGCGAGGGGCTGCCCGCGCGACTGGCGGCGCGGGCGGGCGTGCGGCCCCAGGACGTGGACGTGGTCGTCAACACCCACATCCACGGCGATCACGTCGGCTGGAACACCCTTGACGCCGACGGCGCCTGGGTGCCCACCTTCCCCGACGCCACCTACCTCCTGCCCGCCCCCGACGACCACCACTTCGGCCCCGACGGCGAGTACGGCGGCGGCCTGCGCCCCGACGACCGGTTCACCTACGAGGACAGCATCGCGCCCGTGCACAAGTCGGGTCAGGCCGTGCTGTGGGACGGGGAGTACCGGATCGACGAGAACCTCACACTCGAAGCGGCCCCGGGACACACCCCCGGCTCGTCCGTCCTCCGCGTCACCTCCCGCGGTGAGCACGCCGTCTTCGTCGGCGACCTGCTGCACAGCCCCGTCCAGATCCTGCACCCCGGGCACAGCAGCTGCTTCTGCCTGGCCCCCGCGCAGGCCGCCGCGAGCCGGCAGCGGGTGCTGGAACGGGCCGTGGAGGAAGGCGAGTTGGTGGTGCCCGCACACTTCGGCGGCTCGGGGGTGGTGGAGATACGGCGGCACGGACCGGCGTACGCCTTCGCGCACTGGACGCCGTAACCCTTGTGACACCCGCCCCGCGTCGACAAGGCGACGCCCCGCACGGTAGTCATGGGGCATGAGTGCTGGCGGCGAACATACGCGCGTGGGTCGGTTGCTCGGCGGGCGCTACCGGCTGAGCGAGCGCGTCGGCTCCGGCGGTATGGGCACCGTGTGGCAGGCCCACGATGAACTCGTGGACCGGGACGTCGCGGTCAAGGAGCCCCGGCTGCCCGGCGATCCGGAGGACGAGCACCGGCAGCGGGCCGCCCACCGCCTCTACCGCGAGGCCCGCGCCGCGGCCCGCGTCGACCACCCGGCGGCCGTCTCCATCCATGACGTGGTGGTGGAGGAGGACGGACTCCCGTGGATCGTCATGGAGTTGATCCGCGGCGAGTCCCTGCACGAGGTGCTCCGGCGCGGTCCGCTGCCCGCCCGGGAAGCCGCCCGCATCGGCCATGCCGTCCTCGGCGCCCTGCGCGCCGCGCACGCCGTCGGGATCGTCCACCGGGACGTCAAGCCCGCCAACGTCCTGCTGGGCGCCCATGACCGCGTCGTCCTCACCGACTTCGGCATCGCCCACGTCCAGGGCGAGGAATCCCTCACCATGAGCGGGGAGTTCGTCGGCTCCCTCGAATTCGTGGCACCGGAGCGGATGTCGGGGCGGGGCGCCGGGCCGTCCTCCGACCTGTGGTCCCTGGGCGTGCTGCTGTACGCGGCCGTGGAAGGGGCATCGCCGTTTCGCCGTACGACGTTGGAGTCCACGCTCGCCGCGGTCATCGCCGCCGATCCGCCGAGGCCCCGGCAGGCGGGTGCCCTCGGGCCGCTGATCGCCGCCCTGCTGGTCAAGGATCCCGAACGGCGGCCCGGTGCGGAGGAGGTGGGGGCCGTACTGGAGGCGGTGGCCGAAGGGCGGCCGGTGCCGGAGCTCGCCGCCGGAACGAGTGTGACGGAGGCTCAGGAAGGCTTACGTCTCGGGGAGTTCGGGGACGACGTGGGAACCGTGCGGCTGGGTACCGCGCCGGCGGCGCCGGACTCGGCGGACCCCGACGCCGTACGGAAATCGGAGCCGGAACCAGGGCCGGAGCCGCAGCCGTCGGCCGAACCCGTCACCACCGGCGTGCCCCACCCGGCCCCGGGGCGTCCCGCTCCCCGCCGCGCCGTCCTCCGCCGTCGCGCCGCCCTCGCCGCGGCCGCCGTCCTGCTCGTCGGCGGCACCTGGTTCGCCGCCTCCTACTTCGGCGACACCGAGGACAGCGCGGTCGCCGGGCAGACCGCCACGCTCGCCGAGGCACCGGGACGCGTGGAGAGCGCGAGGCCCGTCGTGGGTGCCTGGACCGAGCATTCGGAGAAGGCGATGGACGCCGTCCTCTCGCTGCCGCAGGGATATACGCGGACCCAGGGCCGCGGCGACGCCCAGGACCAGCCCCGCGCCGCGCTCTACACGGGCGGGCCCTTCGAGGTCCAGTTCACGGAGTGGGACAAGGCCCCGGCCACGCCCATGGCCAGGGCGAGACAGTCCGCCGAGGCGCTGGCGGAGCGGGGCGCGGGCGGCAGCCAGTACACCGCCACCCGCTTCCACGGCTACGAGGCCGTCCTCGCCGACACCACCTACGGCCCGGACGACACCCGCAGCCGCGCCATGGCGCTGTTCATCCGCACCGACGACGACCGGATGTACGAACTGCGCGTCGACATGCCCAAGGGCACCCCGGACGAGAAGCAGGGCACCGCTCTCTTCAAGGGCGCGCGGGAACGCCTGGTGATCGGAAAGCGCTGAAAGCCATTCGGAGAAGGCCGAACCGTCCCCGTGCCGCCCGCCCCCACCCCCTGATCAGCGCAAACCCTGCCAGTGACCACTGGCGGCGTGTGTGCGGTCGGTGAAGCCGCGTTACCGACGGGTACCCAAAGGCTCCGCTCCGGCATACCCTGCGCCTCATGACGGAAGCGCATGCCCAGGCCAAGACCGGCACCAACCCCCTCGCCCCCGCCCCGGAGGGCGCCCGTACCGCCGCGGACGTGGTCACCCCCGAGCTGGTCGCCCAGCTGACCAAGGGTGTGGTGGGCTCCGGCCGTACCGCCAACCACACGCCGTTCACCGGCGAGAAGCTGGCCGACCTGCCGGAGTCGACGCCCGAGGACGTGGCGAAGGCCTACGACGCGGCCCGCAGGGCGCAGGCCGTGTGGGCGCGGAAGCCGGTCCGGCAGCGGGCGGCGGTCCTGCTCCGCTTCCACGACCTGATCCTGGAACGCCAGGCCGAGGTCCTCGACCTCATCCAGCTGGAGACCGGCAAGGCCCGCCTCCACGCCCACGAGGAGGTCCAGGCCGTCGCCGTCGCGGCCCGCCACTACGGCCGCAAGGCCCCCTCCTATCTGAAGCCGAAGGGCCACACGGGCGCCGTCCCGACCCTCACCAAGGTCACCGAACTCCGCCACCCGCGGGGCGTCGTCGGCCAGATCGCCCCCTGGAACTACCCCCTGGAGCTGTCGGTCGGCGACGCGCTCCCCGCCTTCGTCGCGGGCAACGCGGTCGTGATGAAGCCGGACACCGAGACCTGCCTCACCGCCCTGTGGGCCCGCGACCTCCTCATCGAGGCCGGCCTGCCCGCCGATGTCTTCCAGGTCGTCCTCGGTGACGGCCCGGTCGTCGGCCCCGAGGTCGTCCGGCACGCCGACTACGTCTCCTTCACCGGCTCCACCCGCACCGGCCGCGAGGTCGCCCAGGGCGCCGCCGCCCGGCTGGTCGGTGTCTCCCTCGAACTCGGCGGCAAGAACGCCATGCTGGTCCTGGAGGACGCCGACATCGAGAAGGCGGCGGCCGGAGCGGTCCGCGCCTGTTTCTCTTCCGCCGGCCAACTCTGCATCTCCATCGAGCGGTTGTACGTCCACGAGTCGATCGCCGACGCCTTCCTGGAGCGATTCGCCGCCCGCACCCGGTCGATGCGGCTCGGCAAGTCCCTCGCCTACGGCGCCGACATGGGCTCCCTGGTGGGGGAGCGCCAGCTGGAGACGGTCACCCGGCATGTCGAGGAGGCGGTCGAGAAGGGCGCGAAGCTGGTCGCCGGCGGAGTCGCCCGCCCGGACATCGGCCCCTACTTCTTCGAGCCGACCATCCTCGACGGTGTCACGGAACCGATGGCGGTCTGCGCGGAGGAGACCTTCGGTCCCGTCGTCTCCATCTACCGTTTCAAGACCGAGGACGAGGCGATCGAGCAGGCCAACTCCACGGCGTACGGCCTCAATTCCTCGGTCTGGACGAAGAACGGCAGCCGTGGTCGCGCGGTCGCCGCCCGTCTGCGCACCGGCACGGTCAACGTCAACGAGGGCTACGCCCCCGCCTACGGCAGCGTCCAGTCCCCCATGGGCGGCATGAAGGACTCGGGCCTGGGCCGCCGCCACGGCTCGGAGGGCATCCTCAAGTACACGGAGGCCCAGACGGTCGCACAGCAGCGGTTGCTGCCGATGGCGCCCTCACTCGGGATGGACGACGAGAAGTACGCGGCGTTCATGAGCCGGAGCCTGAAGGCGATGAAGGCGCTCCGGTTCAAGTAGAAACACCCGTTCTCAACGAGGAGAGCATGTGCCACAGGACACCTACGACTACGACGTCATCGTCGTCGGCTCGGGCTTCGGCGGCAGCGTCACCGCCCTGCGCCTGACGGAGAAGGGCTACCGTGTAGGTGTCCTGGAGGCCGGCCGCCGCTTCACCCGCGACACGCTCCCGAAGAACTCCTGGGACCTCAAGAACTACCTCTGGGCCCCCAGACTCGGCATGTTCGGCATCCAGCGCATCCATCTGCTGGGCAACGTCATGGTCCTGGCCGGAGCGGGAGTCGGCGGCGGCTCCCTCAACTACGCCAACACCCTCTACGTACCGCCGAAGCCGTTCTTCGACGACCCCCAGTGGCGTGACATCACGGACTGGCAGGAGGAGTTGAAGCCGTACTACGACCAGGCCCGGCGCATGCTCGGCGTACGGCTCAACCCGACGATGACCCCGTCCGACGTCCATCTGAAGTCGGCGGCCGAGAAGATGGGCGTCGGCGACACCTTCCACATGGCCCCGGTCGGCGTCTTCTTCGGCGACGGCAAGGACGCCGAGGGCAAGGTGAGGGCGGCGCCGGGCACCGAGGTCGCCGACCCCTACTTCGGCGGCGCGGGCCCGGCCCGCAAGGCCTGCACGGAGTGCGGCGAGTGCATGACCGGCTGCCGTCACGGCGCCAAGAACACCCTCAACGAGAACTACCTCCACCTCGCCGAGAAGGCGGGCGCGGTGGTCCACCCGATGACGACGGTCGTCTCCGTCACGGACGACTCCCAGGGCGGCTACGCCATCGCCACCCTCCCCACCGACGACCGCCGCAAGTCGTCGAAGGGCCGCGTCTTCAAGGCCCGCAAGGTCGTCCTCGCCGCCGGCACCTACGGCACCCAGACCCTGCTGCACCGTATGAAGGCGGGCGGTCAACTCCCGCACATCTCCGACCGGTTGGGCGAGCTCACCCGCACCAACTCCGAGGCCCTGGTCGGCGCCCAGACCGACAACCGGCGCTACCGCAGGGCCACCGGCGCGGCGAAGGTCGACTTCACCCGCGGAGTGGCCATCACATCCTCGATCCACCCGGACGAGAACACCCACATCGAGCCGGTCCGCTACGGCAAGGGCTCCAACTCGATGGGCGGCCTGTCGATCCTCCAGGTGCCGTACGCGGAAGGCTCGTCGAGGGTCCTGGCCTGGCTGGCGAACGCCGCCCGCCACCCCCTCCTCGTCGGCCGCTCCCTCTCCAACCACCGCTGGTCGGAGCGGACCATCATCGGCCTGGTGATGCAGTCGCTGGACAACTCCCTGACGACGTACCTGAAACCCGACGGCGTGGGCAAGGGCCTGCTGACCGCCCGCCAGGGCCACGGCGCCCCCAACCCCAAGCAGATCAAGGCCGCTTCGGAGAGCGCGTCGGCCATCGCCGCCGACATCAACGGCTTCGCCGGCTCCAACGTCGGCGAGCTCATGGGCACCCCCCTCACCGCCCACTTCCTCGGCGGCTGCCCCATCGGCGCCTCCCGCGACACCGGCGTCATCGACCCGTACCACCGTCTCTACGGCCACCCCGGCATCTCGGTCGTCGACGGCGCCGCCGTCTCGGCCAACCTGGGCGTGAACCCGTCCCTCACGATCACCGCCCAGGCCGAACGGGCGATGTCCTTCTGGCCCAACAAGGGCGAGGAGGACCCACGCCCGGCGCAGGGATCGTCGTACGAACGCCTCGCCCCCGTGGAGCCGAAGACCCCGGCCGTCCCCGCGGAGGCCTTCGGCGCACTGAGGCTGCCGTTCCTGGGGATGCCGACGGTGCCGCCGAAGAAGTAGCGCCGCACACGGAGAAGGACCCGCACCCCCCTCCGAGTGCGGGTCCTTCACCTCCTTGCGCGCTGCCTCTCCTACGAGCCTTACGGCCGCGGGGCGCTACGCGTTCGCGCCGCTCCTGCGCCGCCGCACCGCGAACACCGCACCCGCACCGGCGACGACGGCGACACCGCCGACGAGACCGATCACGGGGAGCGCGGAACTGGAGCCGGTCTCGGCGAGGTTGCCGGTCGGCAGGTCGGAGATCTCGCCCTGCGGCTTCTTCACCGACTCCTTGCCGCCGTTGTCGCTCGGGGTGGCGGAGCCCGGGGCGGGGTTGGCCGAACCGGCCTTCAGCACCTCGAAGTCGTACTGCGCCCAGCCCTCGGCGATGCAGTCCTGTCCGTCGACGTTGTCGAGGTAGGCGCCCGAGCCGAAGGAGTAGGCGTCACCGGCCGGGGCCTTGGAGCTGATGCCCACCCGCAGATCGACGGTCTCGCTCTGGCCGGCCTTCAGCTTGTCGACGTAGAAGAAGTAGTCACCGGCCCAGTCGTCGGAGCCGATGCGGTCCCAGGAACCGGACTCGGGGTTCTTGAACTCCAGGTCGACGTACGGGCTCAGGAACTTCGCCTCGTCGAGCTCGTAGTTCTCCACCTCGGCGTAGAAGGCGACGCCCTCGACGGTGGTCTTCGCGTCGTTGGTGACGGTCAGCTTGAACGGGTGGAACCCGTCGCCCGCGACGATCTTGCCCGGAAGACCCTTGATGGCCGCGGAGACCTTGGCGCCCGCGTAATCCTTGTCGACGTCCTCGCAGAAGGGCACGTCCGGGTCGGTCGGGTCCTCGCTCGGGTCGGTGGACTCGGAGGGCTCGGGGCTGGTCGACCCGCTCGGGGTGCCGCTCGGCGTCGTGGTGGCCGACGTCGAGTCGGTCGGCGCGGGCGCGGTGCCGGTCGGCACGCCGGTGTCCGTGGGTGACGAGGAGACCGTGTCCGTCGGGGACACGGACGCCGTGCCGCCAGGAGTGTCCGAGGGACCGGCCGACGTCGTGGTCGGGTCGTCGGCGAAGGCGGTCGGCGCCGACAGCAGCGCGAGGGGGGCGAGGACCGCGGTCGCGGCTGCGACACCCATGGCACGGCGAAGCTTCATCAAAACCTCAAGGGAGTCCAGTGTGGAGGGCTCCGCGTGTGGGGCGCGGGGTGTGGCCCTTGGTTCGCCTGGTTGGATCAGTGAAGCGAGTGAATGGTTGTACGGGCCCTCACAGATTCTTTATGTTGCCTGCATCACGTACGCTCTGCTGCTCGACAGACGTCACACAGTTCGAGTCACACAGTTCGAGTCATGCAGAGAGGTGCCGGCGCCGTGGCCGACAAACCGTCCCAAGAGCCGAGACCCGGTTCCGGCGAGGAACCGTCCATACCCGACGACGTATGGGAGAAGTTCCTCGAGAACCACGGCACCGCGCCGCCCAAGGAGCCCTCCGCGCGCGCCCGTATGGTCACCGAACGGCTGCGGCAGCAGGACGCCCGGGGCAAGGAGCCGGAGGGCTGGCGCACCGGCCCGGCCTGGCAGGAGATGAACGGGCGCACGGCCCGGCGCCGCAGGGTGTGGTCGGTGCTGGGCGTGCTCGTCGCCGGCGCGGTGGCCGTCGTGGCGATGAAGCCGTCGCTGCTGCCCGGCGACCCCTTCGGCACCGGCACGTCGGACCCGGCCGCGGCCTCCCCCCTCCCCGTCGAGACCGCCGCTCCCACGGCCCCGCCCTCCTCCGCCGACCCCGAAACCCCCACGCCGGCCCACCCGTTCGCCGGGTCCCCCGCACTGCGCTGGGCCGACGGCGAGGCCGGCATCGTCCTGCCGAAGGCGACCCCCGTCGGCAGCCTCAGCAAGGCACAGGTCGAGCAGGCCCTGGAGCTGACCCGTACGCTCCTCACCGACGCGAACCTCAACGCGGCCACCCTGCGCGGCGAACGCCCCACCACCGCCCTGAGCGTGATCGAGCCTCAGCAGAAGGACCTGCTGGACCGGCTGAACACCTCGTTGCGCAAACCGGACAAGAAGCATGATCCGCTGGGGATGTTCAGCCGCTTCGACCCCTCCGAGGTCAAGCTGGTCGGCGATGTGATCAAGACCCGCGGCCGCATGACGTTCAAGGCCGGCGAACAGGCCTCCGTCGCCATCCACGCCGACTACACCTTCGTCTACCCGGTGCAGAAGGCCGACGGTTCGAAGGAGGTCACCCGCACCATCGTGCGCCGCGTCCTCGACGTCGAGATGTCCGACCCGGCCAAGTACACCGTCACCCGGGGCAAGATCGCCGTCCGCCGCTACGACCAGGAGGTCGGCAACAGCGCCTGCGACATCTACGACGGCTATCTGCACCCGCAGTTCGACAGCGACGCCCCGACCAGCGCGCCCCCGACGGGACCGACGACGGACCCCTACGACCGCAGCAAGGGCATCGACGACGGCCGTACGGAGGGCTGCGGGACGGTGTCCCGGGTCTGACCCCTCGATGGTCCGACCCCTCGATCCACGGGTGTCCGACCGGTTGATCGGCATGCGAAGGGCCCCGCGGGACTTGGCCGCGGGGCCCTTCTCCGTCAGCACCGACGTCAGGGCAGCGCCGGTGCCTGGTAGCGGCGCCGGGGGGTTGCGCCGCTTGTCTCGAGTGCTTCCTGTGGCGCCCGGTCTGGACCTCTGGCACTACGGAAGGCCGGCAATGCGGTTGTCTGCGCAGGGACTTGGGGGACCGGGGGCTTTCTACGCATCGTGCTGGACGGGCGCGGCCTCCGCAACCGTTTGACCCGGAGTTGTGCGTTTTTGCATTTTCCGCCGGTCGGCCCCGAGCGTCCCCGGAGCCGACCGTTTACCTGGGTGACCGGGCTGCTGTCCCCTGCCGTCCGGTCACAACCCTGGAACGAGGTCCCACGACGCACGGCACGACCCGTACGTCTCATCGCTCCAGCAAGCCACGCGTGGTTCTTTCGGGCCCGCCCCTGGCTGGCACGGACACCCCACCAACGAGACGGTCCACGGGACGGTCACGCGCCGTACGGGTGAGAAGGCGGCCGAACTCAGATACGACCGCGGCACAGTTCGAGCAGCGTCATCGCGAGCGGCGTACCCGGCCTGCCCAGCGCCTCGCGGTAGCGGCCGAGGATCTCCATCTCGCGGGACAGGTGCACCCGCCGGCCGCCGGAGGCGATACGGGTCTGCTGCACGACGGCGGAGACGGCCACCCGTTCCTGGATCAGACCGATGATCCGGTCGTCGAGGGTGTCGATGCGCTCCCGGGCGTCCGCGATGGTCGCTTCGGATGTGGTCGCTTCCGGTGTGGTGGTCATGGAGGGCTCCTCGGTGAAGGGGTGCCCCGAGGCGACAGGATCCGGGAAACACCAGGCGCCCCGGACCTTGTCGGCCCGGGGCGCCTGGGGAAGTCGCTTGTCAGTGTCTCAAGCAGCACGACCATGGCAGCCGGTGGGCCCGGTGCCATAGGTAAACGTCGAGTGCTGAAGCATGCCGGGGACTATACATCAGCCCGTCCGGCGTCTGAGGACGAGGCCCGTCAGGGCCGAAGCGGGGGCCTGGGGGCGGCAGCCCCCGGAGGCGGCGAGGTCACCCACCCCAACCCAGTTAGACTCGGTACCACAGCCCCCGCCCCACCGCCGGAAGGCACCCCGTGTCATCAGCGACCCCAGCCGCCACCGACACCGTCCTGGTCGTCGACTTCGGCGCGCAGTACGCCCAGCTCATCGCCCGTCGCGTCCGCGAGGCCCGGGTCTACAGCGAGATCGTGCCGAGCACCATGCCGGTGGCGGAGATGCTCGCGAAGAACCCGGCGGCGATCATCCTCTCCGGCGGCCCCTCGTCCGTCTACGAGGAGGGCGCCCCGAGCCTCGACCGCGAGATCTTCCAGGCCGGCGTCCCCGTCTTCGGCATGTGCTACGGCTTCCAGCTGATGGCGCGCTCCCTCGGCGGCACCGTCGACAACACCGGCGCCCGCGAGTACGGCCGTACGGATCTGCATGTCTCGAAGTCGTCCTCCACCCTCTTCGAGGGCACCCCCGCCGAGCAGCACGTGTGGATGTCGCACGGCGACGCCTGCTCCGCCGCCCCCGAGGGCTTCACCGTCACGGCCTCCACCGATGTCGTCCCGGTCGCCGCCTTCGAGAACGACGAGAAGAAGCTCTACGGCGTCCAGTACCACCCCGAGGTCATGCACTCCACGCACGGCCAGCAGGTCCTGGAGCACTTCCTGTACCGGGGCGCGGGCCTGACCCCCTCCTGGACCACCGGCAACGTGATCGAGGAGCAGGTCGCCGCGATCCGTGAGCAGGTGGGCGACAAGCGCGCCATCTGCGGTCTGTCCGGCGGCGTCGACTCCGCGGTGGCCGCCGCCCTCGTGCAGAAGGCCATCGGCTCCCAGCTGACCTGCGTGTACGTCGACCACGGCCTGATGCGCAAGGGCGAGACCGAGCAGGTCGAGAAGGACTTCGTGGCCGCGACCGGCGTACAGCTGAAGGTCGTGGACGCGGAGGCGCGCTTCCTCGACGCCCTCGCCGGTGTCTCCGACCCGGAGCAGAAGCGGAAGATCATCGGCCGCGAGTTCATCCGTGTCTTCGAGCAGGCGCAGGCGGAGATCATCGCGGACGAGGGTCCGGCGGTGGAGTTCCTCGTCCAGGGCACCCTCTACCCGGACGTGGTCGAGTCCGGTGGCGGCACCGGCACCGCGAACATCAAGTCGCACCACAACGTGGGCGGCCTTCCTGAGGACCTCGAGTTCCAGCTGATCGAGCCCCTCCGGAAGCTGTTCAAGGACGAGGTCCGGATGGTCGGCCAGGAGCTGGGCCTGCCGGAGGAGATCGTCCAGCGCCAGCCCTTCCCGGGGCCCGGCCTCGGCATCCGGATCGTCGGCGAGGTCACCAAGGACCGCCTCGACCTGCTCCGCGAGGCCGACGCCATCGCCCGCGAGGAGCTGACCGCGGCCGGCCTCGACCGGGACATCTGGCAGTGCCCGGTGGTCCTGCTCGCGGACGTCCGCAGCGTCGGCGTCCAGGGCGACGGCCGCACCTACGGCCACCCGATCGTCCTGCGCCCGGTCTCCTCCGAGGACGCCATGACGGCCGACTGGTCCCGGCTGCCGTACGACGTCCTCGCGAAGATCTCGACGCGGATCACCAACGAGGTGCGGGACGTAAACCGGGTCGTCCTGGACGTCACCTCGAAGCCGCCGGGCACGATCGAGTGGGAGTAGGCCCCGGCACACGGACGATCAGGTGCGCTTGATCGTCCGCAGGGGTTCACCGGGCTTCCAGACCTGGACGACCAGGTATGTGTCGTCCTCGACGTAGGTCCGCACGACCTCCGTCAGCTCGGTGCGGAAGAGGTGGAACGGCTCCGGCGGTTCCACCTCTTCGCTGTATGCCGCCTTCGCGGCCGGGTCCTCGACCTCGAAGGCCCGCCCGGCGATCCGCACGTCTCCTCCGCCCATGCCCTGCCCCTCCCCGGGGTTCGCCTGCAGCGCGAACCGGGGGTCGCGCCGCAGGTCGAGCGCCTTGAGCGAGTCCGGCATCATGCCGAGCCACAGCTCACCGCCCAGAAAGCGCACCTCCAGACCCGTGGTGCGCGGGGAGCCGTCCTTACGGAGCGTGGCGAGCACATGATGGACGAAGGCGCCGAAGCGCTCCTCGACCGTCTTCGCCAGTTCGGGTTCGGCGGCGCCGAAGGCCGCCCAGTTCCATGCCATACGTCGAGTCTCATGCCGAAACCGGACATCTGCTGTCGTGTATCGACTGCGCGCGTCATCTTTACAAAACACCTCTGTTCTCTTGTGCTGACCGACGGTAACTTCCGCCTCGTACAGCCAACCCAGTGCTGGAGGAACACATGCACGGGCCGACTCCGCCGATGCCTCTGCCCACCGACCGGCTGCAGTTCGCCATGCCGCCGATGCACGACTCGGTCGACGAGGAGCGCCGCCACCGCAAGGAACGGCTCGCGGGCGCCCTGCGCATCTTCGGCCGGCTGGGCTTCGAGGACGGTGTCTCGGGGCACATAACGGCACGCGATCCCGAGTACTCCGACTGCTTCTGGGTGAACCCCTTCGGGATGCCCTTCAAGCACGTCACCGTGAGCGACCTGGTGCTCGCCAACTCCGACGGTCAGGTCATCGAGGGCCGCTACCACGTCAACCAGGCCGCCTTCACCGTCCATGTCCAGGTCCACGCCGCCCGCCCGGACGTCGTCGCCGTCGCCCACTGCCACTCGGTGCACGGCCGCGCCCTCTCCGCCCTCGGCGACCTCCTGGACCCCCTCACCCAGGAGAGCTGCGCCTTCTACGAGGACCACGCCCTCTACGACGCCTACACCGGTGTCGCCGTCGACGCCGAGGAGGGCCGCCGTATCGCCACCGCGCTCGGCAGCCGCAAGGCGCTCGTCCTGCGCAACCACGGACTGCTGACCGTCGGCGACTCGGTGGACGCGGCGGCCTGGTGGTTCCTGTCCATGGAACGCTCCGCCCAGGTCCAGCTCACCGCCAAGGCCGCCGGCCGCCCCCTCCTCATCGACCACAAGCTCGCGGTCGCGACCCGTGAACAGCTCGGCGGCGACCTGGTGGCATGGATCAACTACCAGCCCATGTGGCAGGACATCAGCCGCAGCGAACCGGACCTGCTGTCCTGAGCCCCGGGGTGTGGTCACGGAGGGGCTCAGAATCCGCGCAGTACCGCCGCCTTGGTCATCGCGAACTCCTCGTCCGTGAGCACGCCGTCCCGGTGCAGCTCGCCCAACTCCCGCAGTCTGCGGAGCAGTACGTCGTGGTGGTCGGTCGGCGGCGCGACGGCGCCGGCCGGGCGGCGGCCGGCGAGCTCGCCGCCGTTGCGGGTGGACGGATGCGGCAGCCGCGCGGTGACCGCGGTGGCGACCAGCGCGGTCAGCAGATCGCGCCGCGCGCTGCCCCACAGGTCCAGGGCGTAGGGGTCCTTCTCCGGCGGCAGCTTGGAGAACACCCCCTCCCGTGTCACGAACCGCAGGAACCCGTCCTCGTAACCGGAGTTGGGCAGCCACTCCACCTGCATCAGATCCCCTACGGCGATGATCCGCGGCCCGGTCGCCCGCTTGACCCGGTCCGAGGTGTCCGCCCAGTCGATCCGCACCTGGCTGCCGTCGAAGGAGACGGTGCCGTCCGAGGACCGGACCGAGACCGGCACGGGAGGTCCCGGCAGCAGGTACGCCTTCGTCGGCTCCTTGGGAATCTGGTCCAGCAGCAACGCCCGCCGGATCTCCTCGGCGACATACTCGGCCACCCCCGCCCGGTCCACGTCCACCACCAGCCGGTAGGGATCCGCCGGATCGGGCAGTCTTCCGCCGGTCGCCTGGAGCAGCGGATCGGCACCCTCCCGCAGCCGTATCCGCAGCCGCCCCCGCTTGCGCTCGGGCTCGAAGACCACCCCGGCGACGGCTTCGAGAGGGACGGCGACCTCCCCGTACGTCTGCCGGAACAGCGGCACGGAGCGGTGCAGGCCCGGCGTGATCCTGACCGTGGTGCCGTCGAAGGCCCAGGTCCCGTCCCGCTGGATGATCTCGGCCATGGGGAAATTCTCGCAGCCGGGTCAACACGGCGGCCCCCTCTTCACCCGCGCTGACCAGACCTGGCGGACGACGGTGGGGTGGCGTAGGGCACAATTCGCTGTCATCACGAGGGAGTTGCGAGGCGACGGACGACTGCCGGGCAGGGGCGCCGGTTGGTGGCCGGTGGCCGGTGGCGGACCGTCGGTAGTCGGTGGGTTCCATGGGTTCAACGGGTTCTACGGGTTCTGGGGAAGGCGGGCGTCGGGCGTGGCGGTGCAGGAGGCGAGAGGGGGCGCGGAGACAGGTGCGCCCGGTGGGGCGCACGGGGGTGGCTGCACCTGCGGCGACTGCCCGCACGGGGCACGCGAGGGACATCGGCGGGCGGTCGCCGAGTTCCTGCTTCTGCGCGACGGGTTCGCGGCCGGACAAGGTGTACCGGCGGCGGTGGCGCACTCCGCCCAGGCGTCCCGTCAGTGGGTCTCCGAGGAACTCACCCAGTCCGCGGATCTCGTCGCCGAGCGCGGTCGCGCCGAGGGCCAGGCCTGGCTGGCCCGACTGTGGCGCCGTACGGCGATCACCGTGTGGGCCCTGGTCGTCGTACTGCTCCTGGTGCAGGCGCTGACGGCCATCGGCGCCGGCTGGACCTCCGCGCGCACCGCAGGACTCCTGGCCGCCCTGCTGACCGGCGGCGCGCTGACGGCCGCCTCCTGGTTCCACCGAGCCCGCGGCGGCGCGCTCGCCCCGGTGATCGGCGAGGACAACCGCCTCTCCACCTCCCGCACGGTCGCCACCGCCTGGGTCCTCTTCGTCGCCTACGCCGTCCTCGTCCTGGTCGGCCGCCTGGCCGCCGCCTCCGACCACGCCGAACGCGACGCCCTGATCTCCGGCCTCGAACTCGCCCGGGGCGCGGGCGTGGTGACCGTCCTCGCCGTGGTCTGCGGCATCGCCGTGCTGGTCCGGCGCGTGGTCGGACTGCGCGTCCTCGGCCAACGGCTGCAGAAGGTACGCGCGGACCGGCCCAGGGCGGCCGACCTGCTGACCGACGACTCCGGCCGGGGCGCCTTCGCCGACATCCAGTACCTCGTGATCAGCGCCGTCGCCCTGCTCTTCTCGGCCGTTCGCCTGGCCCGCCGCCCCGACCAACTGCCCGACCTGCCCTGGGGACTCGCCGTGGTGGTCCTGGTCTCGGCGGCGACCTACCTGGCCGGCAAGTACGCCGAGGGCGGTCGACCGGTCATCCTCTCCGTGGTCCGCGCCCGCGAGGCCGGCGACCTCGACGCGCCCATCCGCACCGGCGACGACATCGAGATCCGTGGCGCGGGCTTCGTCCCACCCGGCGCGCACGGCGCGGACCGGCTCTCCCGGATGGTCGTGCGGATCGGGGCGGTGAACGTCCATGTTCCTCTCGTTCCGGTGACAGGCGGCTTCAGCAATCCGACCGACGCCGTCCTGACCGTGCCGGTGCCGGCGGATGTGGAGCCGGGACGGGTGGAAGTGCAGGTGGTGACAGCGGCGGGTGTCGAGACGAACCGCTATGCGATTGACGTGATGGATTAATGGGGAGAGGTCTCCACCGGAGGGTTCGGCCGTCTCGCTCCCGTCCCGGGCGTCCTGGCGGAAAACGGCACGAAACACATTGAGCGGTCCCTCCCTCTCGTACGTATGGTCAGTCAAGGGGTCCCGGCACGGCGGGCGAGAGGCGACAGCGATGACTCACGGCATGCGCACGGACACGTACACCCCCCATCTCGACAACGACCGTGGCTGGCGCGACAGTCTCGCCCGCTACGCCCTTCTTCCGCTCCGCGTCTTCCTCGGCGTCACCTTCATCTACGCGGGCCTGGACAAGATCACCAGCAGCTCCTTCATGAAGGCCTCCGGCCCGGGCTCGATCGGCGAGACGATGCACGCCGTCCGCAACTCCTCGGCCATCCCGGCCCTGGTCGACCTGTCCCTGAAGAACCCCGTCGGCTTCGGCTACGCCATCGCCTTCGGTGAACTCGCCGTCGGCATCGGCACCCTGATCGGCCTGCTCGCCCGCCTCGCCGCCCTCGGCGGCGCACTGATCTCCTTCAGCCTCTGGATGACGGTCAGCTGGGCCAACAGCCCGTACTACTACGGCAATGACCTCGCCTACCTGATGGCCTGGCTCCCCCTCGTCCTCGCGGGCGCCCCCATGCTCTCCCTGGACGCAGCACTCCGCACACGCCGAAGCCGACGGGCGGGCGGTTACCGGTAGGTCCCGACTGGGGGCCGGGGGCCGGGGCCGGTCGGCAGGGCAGGTCGGGGGGTTCTGGTTGGCGGGTCCGAGGCCAGAGCTGCTCCCAGGCCAGACCTGCTCCCAGGCCAACCCGCGGTCCGAAGGTCACCGGCACCCTCCCCGACGCTCAGCCCGGCACGTCCACGTGGGCCTCCCTCGGCGACGTCTCCTTCCGTGTCGCCCCCGACCGGCGTCGGCGTATGCCCCGGCTCACCAAGCCCACCGCACCGGCCAGGCACAGCCCGATGAGGACAACGGGGATCACCGCGAACCACGGTGTCTCCCATGCCCCGCCTGCGTCCCCGACGTAGATGACACCCGCGAGGGCGAGGAAGCCGCCGGCGACCAGCCTTCCGGGCTGGAACTCATGACGCAGCACGGTCCACCTCCGCCTGTCCGAGGCCGACCTGGAGATCGAGGTCGAGCGTGCCGGCGTTGCCGCCACCGCCGACCGGCGTCAGGGTGACGTCCTTGTGCTTGCCCGGCTCCACGTCCACGTCCTTCTTGTTGTCGCCCGGCAACTGGATGTCGCCCACGCCCACGTCGATGCTCAGCCGCACGGTCACGTCCTTCGGCACGATCACCACGAGCCGGCCCGCGCCGACCTCTGCTCCCGTGCTCACCGTCTGCCCCTTCCTCAGGTCCAGCCGGCTCAGATCCAGGGTGCCGACGCCGCTGCCCAGGTCGTACTTCTCCTGCACGCTCGCGACCGCGGCCGGCTGCCAGGTCGTGCGTATCCAGTGCGTGCTGATGTCCTTCGGCAGGGCGGCCGACGAGGCGAGCAGTCCCGCCGTGACGACGGCCAGGAAGATCGACCCCGCCCCCGTACGCCCCAGGAACGAGCTGACCGCGATGCCCAGTCCGAAGACGATCAGCGCACAGGCCAGACCGGTCTGCAGGCTGGTCCCGAGCGTGTGGTCGTTCCACGTGGCGGCCGTGCCCGCGCCGCCCCCGAGCAGGGCGAGCAGGAAGATCCAGCCGCCGATCCAGCGGGGGCCGCGCGGTCTCGGGGCCGGGCGGTGCTGCTGGGCCCGGACGTCCACGCGGTTGATCCACGAGTTGCCCAGGCTGATGTTGACCGCGGCGGCGATGTCCCGGTCGCGGGAGTCGTGGGGGCCCCACAGATAGCCGGTGCCGCCGACATGGGTGCCGTCCTTGATGATCGGCTCGCGCCACCAGGAGGGGTAGGAGGCGGGGACCGGCGGTGCCTGGGCCTCCGGCGGGGCGTCGGCCACGGCCTGGGCGGCCAGCGGGTCGGGGTCGGGGGCGCCGCGCCGGCGGGACCAGTATCCGGCGCCGGCGAGGAGCAGGGAGAGGACGACGGCGAAGGCCAGCACGCTGCCGTTCTCCAACATCGTCAGGAACACCCCGCAGCCGACCAGCGCGAACAGCACCGCGGTCAGCGCCTGACCGTCGACCCGGCCGGTGAGCAGCTTGCGGACCTCGTTCTCCTCGTCGTCCTCGAAGGGCACCAGGAGCCAGACGAAGCCGTAGAAGATCAGACCGATGCCGCCGGTCGCGGAGAGCACGACGAGGGTGATCCGGAAGATCACCGGGTCCATGTCGCACTGCCGCCCGAGTCCGGAGCAGACCCCGGCCAGCACCTTGTACCGCCGGTCCCGGCGGAACTTGCGGGGCGCGTCGGCCGTGTCGGCGCCGGCCTCCGCGGCCGAGGGCGGATCCTGCACGCCGGTCGCGGTGCCGGTGCGGCCGTCGGCCCGCATGCCCGCGGCGGCCCCCTCACCCCTCTCCTCCCGACCCCTTTCTTCCCGCGCGCCCGCCTGCCCGTGCGCACCCGCGCCCGCGTGCGGGTGCGCGTGTGTGCGCGAGCCGGCGTCGGCCCGGGCGCCGGCGTCCGCCGTCGCACCGGACGCCCTCCCGGCCCCGGCGCGATCCGCGGCGGGCGCGGCGTCCTGCGGCCCGGCGCCCTGTGCGGGGCGTGGGCCGGAGCCGGGTCCCGGACCCGTCGCGGCGCGTTCGTGATCTGTCATGTGTCCATGGTGACGGCCGGGCCGCCCCGGCGGGAGTCGGAACGACCCTGGCCGGACCCTGATATCGGCCCTGAGCCGGGGCAGGGGAAGCGTTCGACGGAACGCGCCGTCGAAGATCAGGGGAGTCTCGGGGGTCGACCCTGATGCCCTGGTCCGCCGACCGTGTGAGTATCGGTGGCATGCCGGAAGCCGCTGCAGCGCCCCTCGTCGAACCGCGGCCGCCGCGCAAGCTCTACCGCAGCAGCGACGGACGCTGGCTGGGTGGTGTGGCGCGGGGGCTCGCCGGGCATCTGGGGCTGCCCGTCATCTGGGTCCGGCTGGTCTTCGTCGGCCTGTTCATGGCGGACGGCCTGGGCGCGCTGCTGTATGCCGCGTTCTGGTTCTTCGTGCCGCTCGGCGTCGGTGGTGTGGGAGGACAGAAGCCGCCGGCACTGGTCAGCACCGAGACCTCGCCCGACGGCCGCCGCAGGCTGGTGGCCCGCAGACCGGACCGGGGCCAGATCGTCGCCCTGCTGCTCATGGTCGTGGTGGCCTTGATCTTCGTGGGCAACGTCAATCTGAGCGGCGGCGCCAAGGCCTACCTCTGGCCCGTCGTTCTCGTCGGCGCGGGCGTCGCCCTCGTCTGGCGCCAGGCGGACAACGCCCGCCGCGCCCGCTGGGTGGAGGTCGGCAGCCGCCGGCGCACGCTGACTCTGCTGCGCGCCGCTGGCGGTGTCCTCCTCGTCACCGCCGGTGTCTCCGGCGTCTTCGTGCTCCAGGGCTCCGCCGCCCACCTCGGCTCCGTCCTCCAGGCGGCCCTCGCGGTCCTCGTCGGGATAACGCTGCTCGCCGGGCCGTACCTCGTCCGTATGACCCAGGACCTCTCCGAGGAGCGGCTGATGCGCATCCGCGCCCAGGAGCGCGCCGAGGTCGCCGCCCATGTCCACGACTCCGTGCTGCACACCCTCACCCTGATCCAGCGCAACGCGGAGAACGCGAACGAGGTCCGCCGCCTCGCCCGCGCCCAGGAGCGCGATCTGCGCACCTGGCTCTACAAGCCCGAGGGCACCGGGAAGGACGAGGCCGACGAACCCACCGACCTCGCCGACGCGGTGCGGCGCAACGCCGCGGAGGTCGAGGACAAGCACGGCGTCCCCATAGAGGTCGTCATAGTCGGTGATTGCCCGCTCGACGAGAAGCTCGGCGCACAGATGCAGGCCGCGCGCGAGGCGATGGTCAACGCCGCCAAGTACGGTGGCGAGGGCGGTGCGGTGCAGGTCTACGCCGAAGTGGAGGGGAGGACGGTCTTCGTGTCGGTGCGGGACCGAGGCCCCGGCTTCGACCTCGACTCGATACCCGCCGACCGCATGGGCGTCAGAGAATCGATCATCGGCCGCATGGAGCGCCACGGCGGCACGGCGCGGCTGCGCGCGGTGCCCGACGGCGGCACGGAGGTCGAGCTGGAGATGGAGAGGGCGGAGAAGACGTCATGAGTGACCCGACCGAGGCGAACGAGCCCGTGGAGTCGACCGGCACGAGCGCGGGTGAGCGGCATGTGCGCGTGGTCCTCGTCGACGACCACCGCATGTTCCGCACGGGCGTACAGGCCGAGATCGGCCGGACCGACGAGACCGGTGTCGAGGTCGTCGGCGAGGCCGCGGACGTCGACCAGGCGGTCACGGTGATCACCGCGACCCGCCCCGAGGTCGTCCTTCTCGACGTGCACCTCCCGGGTGGCGGCGGGGTCGAAGTGCTGCGCCGTTGCGCCGCGTTGATGGCCGACGCCGAGCAGCCGGTCCGCTTTCTCGCCCTGTCCGTGTCGGACGCGGCGGAGGACGTGATCGGTGTGATCCGCGGCGGCGCCCGCGGCTATGTCACCAAGACGATCACCGGTACGGACCTGGTCAACTCCATCTTCCGGGTCCAGGAGGGCGACGCCGTCTTCTCCCCGCGTCTGGCCGGGTTCGTCCTGGACGCCTTCGCCTCCACCGACGCCCCACCGGTCGACGAGGACCTGGATCGGCTCACCCAGCGCGAGCGCGAGGTGCTGCGGCTGATCGCCCGGGGATACGCGTACAAGGAGATCGCCAAGCAGCTGTTCATCTCCGTGAAGACGGTCGAGTCCCATGTCTCGGCGGTGCTGCGGAAGTTGCAGCTGTCGAACCGCCACGAGCTCACCCGGTGGGCGACGGCCCGCCGGCTGGTGTAGCCGCCTCGCGAGGCCGGCTCACACCACCCGTGTCGCCCCGGCGAACGGCATCTCGTCGATCGGCGCGATCCGCACCGGGGCCGACGGGTTCGGGGCGTGGATCATCTGACCGTTGCCGATGTAGATGCCGACATGGCTGATGCCGGAGTAGAAGAACACCAGGTCGCCCGGGAGTAGTTCGGAGCGCGAGACCCGGTGGCCGGCGTCGATCTGCGCGTACGTCGTGCGCGGCAGGGAGATGCCGGCGGAGTGGTACGCGGCCTGGACGAGGCCCGAGCAGTCGAAGGCGCTCGGGCCGGTGGCGCCCCACACATAGGGGCTGCCGAGCTTGGAGTAGGCGTAGGAGACGGCCGCGGCGGCACGGGAATCGGGCGCCGCGGCCGTGGCCGGGCCGGGGGCTTCCAGTCCGACCCGCCCGTCGGAGCCGGAGCGTGAGGCGCGGCCGGTGCCCGAGCCGTCCACCCCGAGCCGTCCGCGCTCCTCGGGGGACAGCTGGGACAGCAACTGCCGTGCCGCGGCCAGCTTTCCGGTGATCGTCTTCTTCTCCCGCTCCAACTCCGCCTGGCGGGCCTTCAGCGCGGCGAGCTCGATGCGCGCGGCGCCGCGCAACTGCTCGATGGCGCGCAGCTGTTGGCGTACGTCCGCGACCGCCGCCGCCTGCCGGGTGCCGATCCGGTCGACGAACTCGGCGCTGTCCAGGTACTTCTCGGGGTCGCTGGAGAGAACGAGCTGCAGCGCCGGGTCGAGGCCGCCGCCGCGGTACTGCGCGGCGGCCGTCGAACCCAGCGCGTCCCGCGCCGAGTTGAGCGCGTCCGTCTTGCGCGCCGCCTCGTCGCGGAGGGTCGACAGCCGGCGCTCGGCGGCGTCGGCCTTCTCCTTCGCGCCGTCGTACTTCTCGGTGGCGACCTCCGCCTCCTGGTACAGCTTGTCCACCCGTGCCTTGACCTGAGCCGGGGTGAGGTTCGGCTCGGCCTGTCCGGTCCCGTCGAAGGCCGTGGCGGTCGCGGCGCCCGCCAGGGCGATCGTGAAGGCGGTACGGGCGGTGCTGCCCCCGAGTGCTGTTCGCCGACCAGGCTTGCGGTGCGCTGCCACGTGGACTGCACGTCCTTTCGTACGACCGCCCCGTGCGAGGCGGCTTACGCGTCCGGCGGCGGCCCGCACAGGGGGAGCGGGCCACCGCCGGACCTTCTCGGCGGTGGTGGCCGACTGCCGCCCCTGGCCCGGGCGGCGGTGGGGAGCCGGTCACCTGGTGGAGGACGCTAAACCTGGCTGTGTCGGCTTGGTAACGCCATGTACGGAAGTGCCGCGAGCAGACCGCCGGGTGACCGTATACGACCGTGATCCAGGCTCCGGGCCGTCGGGTTCGCGTGGTGCGCTGACCGAAGTGACGGTTTCGGGGCGCGTGGGGGTGATGGACTGCTATGGGCCGCATATATGCAAGAACCGTGTGCCGTGCGGAGTTCCTCCGGGAACCGTGCTTCCGGGAGCGGTGCTTCCGGGAGCGGTTGGCGTGGGCCGGTGTCGGAGGCACCAGAGGCCTCTGTCTAAGCTCCGGCCTCATGGACGTACTCATCCATCTCTTCGTCGGCCTGCACATCGTCGGCATCGCCGCGCTCCTCGGCGGCTTCCTCACGCAGATGAAGGCGATGGGCCAGGGCACGGCCCGTTTCGTCCCCGGGATGCTGCATGGGGCGCTGACCATGCTGGTCACCGGCGCGATCCTGGTCGGCCTCAACCAGGCCGACGACCATCACGTCAACAACATCAAGATCGGCCTCAAGCTGGCCCTGCTGATCGTGATCCTCGGACTGGTCTATGTGAAGCGGGACGAGGAGAGCGTGGACAAGAGCATGTTCGGGGTGGTCGGCGCGCTCACCACGGCGAACATCTTCATCGCTGTGCTGTGGACCTGAGGTTCGCCCTGGCCGCTGCCACGGCCCCCGCGGCCACCGCCAGCCACGCCGCCACCGCGATCCACAGCAGCACCTGACCCGGCCCCTTCAGCCCCGGGATGCCGAGGGCGGCGGCGACGGACAGCATTGCCGCCGCGGTCATCCCCATCGGGAACACGGTGGCCCAGCGGCGGACGTCGTAGCCGAGCCGTGGCCGTACCGCCTCGGCGGCCAGCAGGACGGCGTACCAGGTCAGGTCCAGCACCACGAGCGCGACGGTCACGGTCCGCAGTACGGCGCGGTCGTCGCCGCTCCACAGGTACAGCCGGGCGCTGTCCGCGGCCACCAGCTTCGACCCCGCGAGCGCCGAGATCGCGAGCGCGCCGCCGGCCACCCAGTGGTCCCCGGCGCCTTCGACGACCTGGCGCGGGTCGAACCTGGCCAGCGCGAAGCCGTAGAGAACGAGACCGAGCCAGAACAGTACGAGCGCGGTGTGCGCGAGCCATGCCGCCGCCTCTGCCGCGGCGAGTGCGGCCCCGAGCACGACAAGCCCCTGTGTGGCCACACAACACAGGAACACCGCTCCCGACATGCGCCGCTGCCAGTGCCGTACGACGCCCACGAGCAGCACCGGCCACAGCGCGGCCGCCAGCGTGAGCAGGGCCGCGGCGAGGGTGTTCCAGCCGAGCGCGGAGATACGGGTCCCGAGCACGGCGGTCGCCGCGACGGCGGTGAGCGACCCCGGTGTCATCGCCTCCTGCCGCCACCTCTCCCGCTGCCACACCCACCGCGCGACGAAGTCAGCCGCCAACCCCACCCAGGACGCGCAGGCCAATCCGAGCGCGACGCGTGACGCGACCTCGTACCCCGCCAGATTCAGTCCGACCGACACGATGCCGCTCGCCATCACGGCGGCCCCGGCCGCCGGCGGCCGCTCGGCCCACCAGTCACGTAGAGGACGGAGCGGAGAAACATGGGCGAGCTGGGAGAGGCCGGACATGCGCCGATGCTAAGGAGCGCGGGACGGGGTGGGAGGGGGGCACGCGCACGGGCGCGAAGAAATACGCGCGAGCGCAGGGGGGAAGGAGGGGCGCACGACCATGTCTGCCTGCCCCCACACTCCACGCGCGCCCGCTTGCAAGCTGCACGCGCCCGCTTGCCAGCTCCAAGCGCGCCCGACTGCGCACCCCACGCGCGCGTGCCGTACCGCTCCAGGGCGAACCGCTGCTCAGGCAGGCCGTACCACGCTGTGGATGATGGACTCGCCACCGTAGTAGATCGACTCCTCGCGGACGTACGCGCCCGGCTTCGGGGCGTGGATCATCATGCCGTTGCCGATGTAGAGGCCGACGTGGCTGATGTCGTCGTAGAAGAAGATCAGGTCGCCGGGCCGGGCGTCGGCGAGGGAGACGGTCGTGCCGGCGTTCACCTGGTCGTAGGTGGTGCGCGGGAGGGTGGCGCCGGCGGCCTTCCAGGCGGCCTGGGTGAGGCCGGAGCAGTCGTAGGAGCCGGGGCCGGCGGCGCCCCAGACGTACGGCTTGCCGATCTGCGCGCGGGCGAAGGCGAGAGCCTTGGCGGCTTCGGTGGAGTACGTGGCGCCGGAGATGCCGGAGCTGTCGGAGGCGCTCGTGTCGGACGACGAGCCGCTCTCCTGGGCCGCGGCCTCCTCGGCGCGCTGCTCGGCCGCCTGCTCCTTGGCCAGCTCCGCGGCCTTGCGGTCGGCCGCCTCCTGCTTCCGCTTCTCGATCTCGGCGAGCCGTGCCTTCTCCTCGGCGTCCAGCTTCGACAGCAGCTCGCGCGCGTCGGTGAGCTTCTTCTGCACCGCGGCCTTGGCGGTCTGCAGATCGCTCTGCGACTCGGTGAGCGTCCGCAGGCTCTCGGAGGCCTCCTCGCGCTTCGTCATCGTGGCGGACTGCTCGGCGAAGTAGTCGTCGACCTCGCTCTTCTGACGGGAGGTCAGCCGCCCCATCAGCTGCGTCTGATCGAAATAGTCCTGCGGGGAGTCGGCGAGCAGGAAGGTCGCCGTGTCCGGCGCGGCGGCACCGGTCCGGTACTGCGCGGCGGCGAGGGAACCGAGCCGCTGCCGCTGCTCGTTGAGCTTCTGGGCGCGCTTGGCGACGTCGTCGAGGAGGCTGTCGACGCGCTTGCGCTGCTTGGTCGTCTTCTCCTTCGCCGCGTTGTAGTTCTCGGTGGCCGACTCGGCCTGCCGGTAGAGGTCGTCGACCTTCTTCTCGACTTCCTCCAGGCTCGGACTGCCGTCCGCCGAGGGGGTGGCGTCGGCCGTCTGGGACAGCAGGGCCACGGAGGTGAGGGCGGCCGTGGCGAGAGCGGGGGTGCGTATGCCTGCTACGCGCGTACCCGCGGGGCGCGACTTGCGGTGCGACGCCAAAGGAGGCGACTCCTTCCATGTTCCGCCTACCGAGTCAGCTGTCGGGTTCGGGCGGGTGGTTCGGAAGGGTTGCCCTACGGCCCGTGCCCGGAAGGGCGGTTGGGCCGATTCACCCCAAGGTCGGTGTGGGTCCCCGGCTCCGGCCGCGCGGCGGCGCTCCGGACTCGGCGGAGGGCGTACGGCCCGGCGGGGTTCGCCGGTGGGGGGCGTACGGCCTGCTCAGAACGGTAGCCAACTCGTGTGGCTCATGTGAAGGTTGATGTTCGATATGCCCGATACGTTTTCGTGACCTTCGGTCAGGGCGTGCCCTTCGATCGCACGGTGTGACAGCGCTGTCGCCAAGGGTGATTCGGTGGATGTTCTCAGGGCGGCGGCGGGCTGTCAGTGGGGCGGCCTAGACTCGGAGAGCGATGAGCAGCCTCTTTGACGACAGCTTCCTGGCGGACCTCCAGGCCCCACGCGGGCGCGAGGAGGAGCCCCCGCCACCGCCCGAGGACGATCATGTGCCGGAGCCCGTTCCGGATGATCTGTTCGGCGGGAAGTTCGACGTGCCGCCGGACCGGGACGCCTACTACCGCGACGGCGCGCCCCGCCCGGTGCTCGACGCGGCCGCCCTCCTGGAGGGGCTGAACGAGAACCAGCGCGCGGCCGTCGTCCACGCGGGCAGCCCCCTGCTCATCGTGGCCGGCGCCGGCTCCGGCAAGACCCGCGTCCTCACCCACCGCATCGCCCACCTGCTCGCCGAGCGGAATGTGCACCCGGGCCAGATCCTCGCGATCACCTTCACCAACAAGGCCGCCGGCGAGATGAAGGAGCGCGTCGAGCAGCTCGTCGGCCCGCGGGCGAACGCGATGTGGGTGATGACCTTCCACAGCGCGTGCGTGCGCATCCTGCGCCGCGAGAGCAAGAAACTCGGGTTCACGTCGTCCTTCTCGATCTACGACGCCGCCGACTCCAAGCGTCTGATGGCCCTGGTCTGCCGCGACCTGGACCTCGACCCCAAGCGCTACCCCCCGAAGTCCTTCAGCGCCAAGATCAGCAACCTGAAGAACGAGCTGATCGACGAGGAGGACTTCGCGGCCCAGGCCACCGACGGCTTCGAGAAGACCCTCGCCCAGGCCTACGCCATGTACCAGTCGCGGCTGCGTGAGGCGAACGCCCTCGACTTCGACGACCTGATCATGACGACGGTCAATCTGCTGCGCGCCTTCCCGGACGTCGCCGAGCACTACCGCCGCCGTTTCCGACACGTCCTGGTCGACGAGTACCAGGACACCAACCACGCCCAGTACGCCCTCGTGCGCGAGCTGGTGGGGACTAGCGAGCACCCCGTCGACGTCCCCCCGAACGAGTACGACGTCCCGCCCGCCGAGCTCTGTGTCGTCGGTGACGCCGACCAGTCGATCTACGCCTTCCGCGGCGCGACGATCCGCAACATCCTCCAGTTCGAGGAGGACTACCCGGACGCGACGACGATCCTCCTGGAGCAGAACTACCGCTCCACCCAGACGATCCTCTCCGCCGCCAACGCGGTCATCGAGCGCAACGAGTCCCGCCGCCCCAAGAACCTCTGGACCAACGCGGGCGCGGGCGCGCGCATCACCGGCTACGTCGCCGACACCGAGCACGACGAGGCCCAGTTCGTCGCCGAGGAGATAGACCGACTGACGGACTCGGGTGACGCCAAGGCCGGCGACGTCGCCGTCTTCTACCGTACGAACGCCCAGTCCCGTGTCTTCGAAGAGGTCTTCATCCGCGTCGGCCTGCCCTACAAGGTCGTCGGCGGGGTCCGCTTCTACGAGCGCAAGGAGGTCAGGGACGTCCTGGCCTATCTGCGGGTGCTCGCCAACCCCGAGGACTCGGTGCCGCTGCGCCGCATCCTCAACGTGCCCAAGCGCGGCATCGGCGACCGCGCGGAGGCGATGATCGACGCCCTCTCCCAGCGCGAGAAGATCAGCTTCGCGCAGGCGCTGCGCCGCGTCGACGAGGCGTACGGCATGGCCGCGCGCTCCACCAACGCCGTCAAGAAGTTCAACACGCTGATGGAGGACCTCCGCACGGTCGTCGAGTCCGGCGCGGGCCCCGCGACCGTCCTGGAGGCGGTGCTCGAACGGACCGGTTACCTGGCCGAGTTGCAGGCCTCCACCGACCCGCAGGACGAGACCCGGATCGAGAACCTCCAGGAACTCGCCGCCGTCGCCCTGGAGTTCGAGCAGGAGACCGGGGAGGGTGAGCAGTCCGCCGGGCTCGCCGACTTCCTGGAGCGGGTCGCGCTCGTCGCCGACTCCGACCAGATCCCGGACGAGGAGGAGGACGGCTCCGGAGTCATCACCCTGATGACCCTGCACACCGCCAAGGGCCTCGAGTTCCCGGTGGTCTTCCTCACCGGCATGGAGGACGGCGTCTTCCCGCACATGCGTGCCCTCGGCCAGACCAAGGAGCTGGAGGAGGAGCGCAGGCTCGCGTACGTCGGCATCACGCGCGCGCGTGAGCGGCTGTATCTCACCCGGTCCTCGCTGCGCAGCGCCTGGGGCCAGCCGTCGTACAACCCGCCCTCCCGCTTCCTGGAGGAGATCCCGGCCCAGCACGTCGACTGGAAACGGACGGGCGCCACCGCCCCGGTCTCCTCCGGCCCCGCGTCGGGCGTGGCGGCCTCCCTGTCGTCCTCCCGCTCGCGTTCCTCGGCATCGGGCGCGTCGGGCTTCGCGACGAGCCGCGCCTCCGACAAGCCGGTGGTCTCGCTGGCCGTCGGCGACCGGGTCACCCACGACCAGTTCGGCCTCGGCACGGTGGTCGCGGTGAAGGGTACGGGCGGGAACGCGGAGGCGACGATCGACTTCGGCGACGCCAAGCCGAAGCGGCTGCTGCTGCGGTACGCGCCGGTGGAGAAGCTCTGACGGGATGAGCCCCCGCCGAACAGCGGGGGCTCACAAGGAAGGCCGAACAGCGCGGGGCTCACAAGGAAGTGCGGGGGCTCACAAGGAAGTTGTGGGGCTCACGTCGGGTCAAGGCCGTGGCTGCGCAGCCACGGCAGCGGGTCTATGGCCGCCCCGCCGTTCGGCCGGACCTCGAAGTGCAGGTGCGGGCCGGTCGAGTTGCCCGAGTTGCCGGAGTACGCGATCGGCGTGCCGGCCTTCACCGTCGTACCGGAGACGACGCGGTAGCTGGAGAGGTGGCAGTACCACGTCTCCGTGCCGTCCTTCGCGGTCACGATCATCATGTTGCCGTAGGCGCTGTTCCACTGGGTCCGCACGGTGCCGTCGGTCGCGGCCATCACCGTCGTGCCGTACGAGACCGGGAAGTCGATGCCGGTGTGCACGGACATCCAGTTGACGCCGGCCTGGCCGAAGTAGGCGCTGAGCCCCTTCTGGGTGACCGGCAGGACGTACTTGGGGCGCAGCCGCTCCTTGCGGGCCGCCTCCGCCGCCGCCTTCTTCTGCTCGGACTCCTGCTGGGCCTTGAGGTCGATGCGCTCCTGTGTCCGGCTGGCCCGGTCCGCGAAGTCGTCGGCGCCCGCGGAGAGGCTCTCGAGCTGGGTGTCCAGCTTGTTGTTGGCGGCGGACGGTTTCACCGCCTGCGCGTCCGAGGCGGTCGTCGAGGTGCCGTCGGAGGAGAAGGTGCCGACGGACGCGGCCGCGATACCGGCGACCCCCATGACACAGGCCGACGGAACGGCGATGGTGAGCAGCGCGGAGCGCTTGGCGGGCGTACGGCGCCGGGAGCGGGAGGCGGTGCGGGTGCCGGCCCGTGAGGCCGGCGCCGGCGTCACCTCTTCCTGCTCGTCCAGCAGGGGCGTCACGGCGGGGAACTCACCGGTGACGGCCGGCTCGCCGTCACCCTCGGCCTGTTCTTCGTACGCGTCCAGGGAGTGGTGTGTGCCCTGCTCGCCCTGCTCGACCTGTTCGAAGACGGAGGTGGCCTGGTGGTCGAACGGTTCGCCTCCCGCCGGCGCCTCGCCGTCCGAGTTCCACTGCGTGGCGTCGTACGTGCCGGTCTCGAAGGTCTGCGTGCCCCATTCCCAGTGCTGGGTCTGGTCGGCCACACCGCTGGACTGGTCGGGCTGGAGCCAGGCGCTCGCGTCCCAGTGCCCTGACGTGTCGTGCCCGGTGGACTGCTGGGGGATGGCGGAGAGCTGCTGGTGGTCGGTGCCCCAGGCGGACGTCTGGTAGACGCCGGTGTCGTAGGCGGCGTGGTGCTGGGCCGCGTACGCGTCGTAGTTCAGGGTCTGTTGGCCGCCGGTCGTCCACTGGCCGCTGTCGTACGAGCCGGTGGCGTCTTCGGGGAGGGTGCCGAACAGGGGGTCGGCGGCGAAAGTCGACGTGGTGTGCGCGCCGGTCGCGAACGCACCGGTCTCGTAGCCGCCGTACGTGGTGAAGTCGCCGTACTGGGCCTCCTGCGTGCCGTACGACGCATAGTGCGCCGAGGCGGCGTCGGAAGCCGGAGCCGGGGTGGTCATGCTCCCCGACGGGTGACGGTCGTTCACCAACTTCTCTTTCGCCTCGACAACAGGGGCTGCCAGAGCAGTGCGGTGACTGTACCCGGCGGTACGCGGGCGCGACAATCTTCAACTGGTTTCGGGCGCGCAGGAAACGGGCATTCGGCCGTGTTTCGGGGGAGTGCGGGCGCGGGTTTGGCCTGGTGTTCGATGAGTGTTCGATGCCATATGGCTGTCAGGGCGCCGTACGGCGGCTGTGCGGCTCCGTCAGGCCACGGTCAGACCGCCGGCTCGCGGGGCGGCTTCCGCTCCTGTCGGCGGGGCGTCGAGCGCCTGACGTATCCCGGTGGCGACGGCGGGGTGCACGGGCAGGGCGAGATGTCCGATCCCGCTCACCCTCACGTTCTGCGCCATCAGGTCGGGGTGGTCGATGCAGGCCGTCTCCAGCGGGTCCATCAGATGGTCGAGATCGCTCCAGAAACTCACGAAGTGCGTACGGCAGCCGGGCGCCGGCCGCGTCAGCTCCTCCAGCAGCTCCGAGCCGGGGCGCATCTGCCGGACGATGGGATGCGCGTTGGCCAGCGGTACCACCCGGGTGCCGGAGTGCGGGGTGCCCAGCGTGACCAGCGTGCGGACGCGGAGGTCGCCGCCGAGGCGTTGCACGTAGTAGCGGGCTATCAGTCCGCCGAGGCTGTGTCCGACGACGTCGACCTGCCTGCTGCCGGTGCGCTCGCAGATCTCCTCTATGTGCCGGCCGAGCAGCTCGGCGGCGGTACGGATGTCGCAGGTCAGCGGTGAGTAGTTGAGCGACTCCACCTGCTGCCTGCCGTGCTGGGCGAGACTGCGGCGCAGCAGCACGAAGACCGAGCGGTTGTCGATGAAGCCGTGCAGGAGGACGACCGGCGGTTTCGCCTCGGTCGGCAGCTGGGCCGCGCCGTCGGGCGAGGGCAGCGCTGACGGCGCCCGGCGCTCCGGGGAGATACCGGAGGGATAGAGGAGGAGGTGTCCGGCGAGGATCGCGAGCTCCAGGGCGGTCGCCTTCACCAGGGCCACGGAGAGTCCCGCCAGCCTGCTGGGGAGCAGCCGTCGGCAGAGCGGGAGAAAGGGCTGCACTGCCCAGGTGACCTTCATGGCCGACCTCCTGTCGGCACGCAGGAGGACGGCTCCGTCCCCCGTGTGCCCTCGTGGGAAGTCGCGCCCAAGGGGTCTACGGCGCCCATCCGGCGACGCCGACGCACCGCACCGCCACGGCGCGCGGCCTGCGGCGCGGTGGTACGGCGACCTCGTTGCGGCTCCCGTCGCGCCTGCTCCCGCTGCGGCCCTTGTGCCGCAGTGACTCGGAACGGTGCGCTGCGAACGTGTCCCACCGTGTGATTTCCCCCTCGGTGCGCACCACGAAACTGCCGGTTGCGGGATGCTGGCGATAACGTTCGTTCACTTCCCGGGCCGGTCCGGGTACCCAAGTACGTGTCGGTGTACTTGTCGGTGAGGATGGACGCAGTCGCTTCATGGAGGCAGTGATGGGTGTGGCAGCCGGTCCGATCCGCGTGGTGGTGGCCAAGCCGGGGCTCGACGGCCACGATCGCGGGGCCAAGGTGATCGCGCGGGCGCTGCGTGACGCCGGTATGGAGGTCATCTACACCGGGCTCCACCAGACGCCCGAGCAGATCGTCGACACGGCGATCCAGGAGGACGCCGACGCGATCGGGCTGTCCATCCTCTCCGGCGCCCACAACACGCTGTTCGCCGCGGTGATCGAGCTGCTGAAGCAGCGCGACGCGGAGGACATCCTGGTGTTCGGCGGCGGGATCATTCCCGAGGCGGACATCCCTCCGCTGAAGGAGCAGGGCGTCGCGGAGATCTTCACGCCGGGGGCGACCACTCAGTCGATCGTGGACTGGGTCCGGGCGAACGTGAGGCAGCCGGCGGGAGCGTAGGCCCGTGGCGCTCGGGCCGTTGTTCGGTGCGGGTGCGGGTGCGGGTGCGGGTGGCCGTGCCTGGACCGGGTCTGAGAGATCCTGTGCCCGGACCGGGCTGGAGAGGTGCTGTACTACGCCTCCAGTTCCGCCACCATCGCAGCCCGCAACCGCAACGTCGTGACCAGGCGTTGGAATGCCTCCGCCCAGTAGCCGCCCGCCCCGGGTGACGCGTCCTCCGGTTCGTCCGGGACGGCGAGCAGGCCGTCGAGGTGGCCTGCCTCCGAGGGGTCCAGGCAGCGTTCGGCCAGGCCCATCACTCCGCTGAAGCTCCATGGATAACTCCCCGCGTCCCGTGCGATGTTGAGCGCGTCGACCACGGCCCGGCCGAGCGGCGCGGCCCAGGGCACCGCGCACACCCCGAGCAGCTGAAACGCCTCCGACAGCCCGTGCGCCGCTATGAACCCGGCCACCCAGTCGGCCCGTTCGGCCACGTCCAGCGTGCCGAGGAGCTTGGCGCGTTCGGCCAGGGACACCGCTCGGGGGCCACCCGCCTCCGGGACCGAGGGCGTGCCGAGCAGGGCGCGGGCCCACTCGGGGTCCCGCTGTCGTACGGCGGCCCGGCACCACGCCGCGTGCAGTTCGCTCTGCCAGTCGTCCGTGACCGGCAGGGCCACGATCTGCTCGGGGGTACGCCCGCCGAGCCGCCCGGACCAGGTACCGAGCGGCGTCGCCTCGACCAGCTGACCGAACCACCACGCCCGTTCACCCCGCCCGGCCGGAGCCTTGGAGACGACACCGTCGCGCTCCATGTCCGAGTCGCACGCGTGCGGTGCCTCGACGGTGATCGTCGGAGTGGGACGGGTGTCGTCCACGGACACGCAGGCGCCTGCTCTGGCCGCCATCCGGGCGGCGAGCGCCGACTCCGGCAGCGCGGAGAGCAACTCCGCCGCCGTCGCCCGCACGTTGCGGCTGCGGTCGGACAGGGCCTGTTCCAGGAACGGCTCGTCCTGAGGACCGAGGCCCGTGCGCAGCGAGTCGAGGAACATCAGACGGTCCTCGGCCCGCTCCGTCGACCACGTGGTCATGAGCAGCTCACGCGCGGCCGTGGGTTCCCGGGTTCGCAGGGCGGAGAGGAGGGCGACCCGTTCCGCGAACAGGCCCTCCTGCCAGAGCCGGCGGGTCCGCTCCTCGTCCTCCGGCCGCGGCAGAGTCGCGCCCCCGCCCGGTGTGGCGCGCAGGGCGAACCGCCAGTCCGGGTTGAGCCGGGCGAGCCACACCGCGCGCGGCCCCGCGAACGTCAGCGCCGCCGGCCGCAGGTCCGTGCGCCCCCGCGCGGCGTCCAGCAGCGCGGGCAGTGTCTGCGGCGGTGCCGCGAAACCGCGGGCGTTCGCCGTCGCGAGCCACTGGGGCAGCAGCTCCATCAGATCCGGCGCCGTGCCCCTGCGGCCGCCGCCGCCCGTACCGGGCCGGTCCGCGAGCAGCAGCGCCAGCCGACGGGCCGCAGCGGCGGGCAGCGGCGGGCGCGGGTCCTCTGCCGCCGGTTCCGGCCGCCGAGCCGCCGGTGCGGGACGCAGCCCGGCCCGCCGCCGTACGGTCTGCACGGCTGCCGCGTCCAGCAACGCCACCGGCGCCTCCCGGCCCGACGTACCACCCGGCGGAGTACGGCGCTCGGTGCCGAGCAGCGCCGTCGTGACGAGTTCCTCCCAGGCGTCCGGCGCGGGAGTTTCCACAGGTGTGGATGTCCTGGTGTTCATGCGGTTCCTTTCCATGGGGCGCCGGGAGGTGGGCGCAGGCTCATGGCCTGGGGCGTGGAGGGAGCGTGCGGTGCCTTCACCGAAGGGGCGCGAGGGCACGTCTCGGCGGTGGGGCTCAGCACAGCTGCACCGCCTCGCCCGGACCCTCCGGCCAGGCCGTCAGCGGGGTGAAACCGCGGTGGCCGCACTCGCCGAAGACCTTGACGGGGGCGCCGCCCGAGAGGGCGACCAGGCGCCACAGTCCCGGGCGGGAGCGGGCGGACGGGGTGAGCGGCAGTGCGAAGTCCTCATCGGCGTCCACGAGTTGCCAGGAGTCGCCGTCCGGAGTCGGAACGACCCGGTCGAGCGTCACGGGGATCGAGTCCAGCCAGGGGTCGTCCCGCAGGGCGGTGCCGTAACGGGCGGCGGCCTGTGATGTCGTCATTCCCCGGGGGCGGGTCGTCGCGGGCGCCGGCGGCGCGAACTGTTCGCCGAGGGAAGCCCGCAGCTGACCGGCACCGGGGTAGGCCGAGACCTCCGCGTCCAGGGCCAGACCCACGGGGAGGGCGAGCTCCGGGGCGCGGCCGGCCGCGCCGTAGGAGAGGAGCAGCACCGTGCGCTCCGAGGCGGCCCCGTGGAGCCAGATCCGGCGGGTCGTCAGGCGGATGTCCGACGTGTCGTACTGAGCCAGAACCAGCCACTGGTCACGCTGCGGTGGGCCGTCCGCCGTGCCGGACAGGCCGATACGGGAGCGGACCGTCGCCGCCAGGCCGTCCGGCAGCTCCTCGCGGCGCAACCAGGCCTGGTCGAGCAGGTGGAGCAGCGCGCACTCCTCCAGCAGCCGCACCGGCCAGCCGGGCCCGGACGACGGGATCGCCCCCAACTCCCGCACCCGCGCGGCCAGTCCGGGCGCCTGGGCGTCCACCATGCGGGCGGCCGTCTCCTCCCACAGCCCGTACCCCGACTGTTCCGCGCCCGCGAGACCGCCCCGCAGCAGGTCCGTCAGGCGCTGCTCCAACTCGGTCGCACCGGCGGTGACCCGCTCGGCCCGGCGCTCGGCACGCCGCCGGGCCCCTTCCGGATCGGCGGAGGCCGACGGGGAAGCCGTGGCAGCCCGCTTCTCCGCGGTCCGCTTCCTCCTCCCCTCCATCCACTGCTCCGCCCAGTCCGGCGCCTGGCCCGCCGGCACCGCCCCGTCCTCGCCCGCCCACAGCAACAGCAACCCGAGCGCGTGTTTGCACGGGAACTTGCGGCTCGGACAACTGCACTTGTATGCCGGGCCCGCCACGTCCGCGATGTCCACGACCGTCTGATACGGCTTGCTGCCACTGCCCTTGCACAGCCCCCACACCGTCCCCTCGTCGGAACTGCCCGTCCCGGACCACGGCCCCGCCGCCCCGAGTTTGCTGCCCGCTTTGCGTGACGCGGCGTCAGGCGCCAGCGCCAGCACCTGGTCCGCGCTCCAGCGCACCCCCTGCTGAGTCATGTCTCCGACGGTAGATCCCCCCACTGACAATCGGTCCGGACGGCGGCCGGGCGAAAGGCCTCGCGACGGAGTTTTCGCAGGTCACATCGCATTGTCAGTGGCGTAGTGCAACGTTGGTGCCAGATCCGAACCGGCCGAGCTGGAGGGGGCCTCAGCCATGTCTGTGTCCGTTGAACCGTCGTCTGTCGAAGCGCTCGCGCAGGAGCCCGCCGAGGCGTTGCGGCCGCATGCCGAGGACGCCTTCGCCGGTGAACTCGCCGCGCTGGCCGCGCAGGACGACCGGCCGCGCCCGGCCCGCTGGAAACTGTCGCCGTGGGCGGTGGCCACTTATCTGCTCGGCGGGACCCTGCCGGACGGGACGGTGATCACGCCGAAGTACGTGGGGCCGCGCCGCATCGTCGAGGTCGCCGTCACCACCCTCGCCACGGACCGGGCGCTGCTGCTGCTCGGCGTGCCCGGTACCGCCAAGACCTGGGTGTCCGAGCATCTGGCCGCGGCGGTCAGCGGTGACTCGACACTGCTCGTGCAGGGTACGGCGGGCACGCCGGAGGAGGCGATCCGCTACGGCTGGAACTACGCCCAGCTGCTGGCGCACGGCCCGAGCCGGAACGCCCTGGTGCCCAGCCCCGTCATGCGGGCGATGGCGGAGGGGATGACGGCGCGGGTGGAGGAGCTCACCCGTATCCCCGCCGACGTGCAGGACACCCTCATCACCATCCTGTCCGAGAAGACGCTGCCGATACCGGAGTTGGGGCAGGAGGTCCAGGCGGTCCGCGGCTTCAACCTGATCGCCACGGCCAACGACCGCGACCGAGGGGTCAACGACCTCTCCAGCGCCCTGCGCCGCCGTTTCAACACGGTGGTGCTGCCGCTGCCGGAGAGCGTGGAGGCCGAGGTCGACATCGTCTCGCGGCGCGTCGACCAGCTCGGCCGCTCGCTCGACCTGCCGGCCGTGCCCGACGGCGTCGACGAGATCCGCCGTGTCGTCACTGTCTTCCGCGAACTGCGCGACGGGCTCACCGCGGACGGCCGTACCAAGCTCAAGTCGCCGAGCGGCACGCTGTCGACGGCCGAGGCGATCTCCGTGGTCACCAACGGCCTGGCTCTCGCGGCCCACTTCGGCGACGGTGTGCTGCGGGCCGGGGACGTCGCCGCCGGCATCCTCGGCGCCGTCGTCCGCGACCCGGCGGCCGACCGGGTCGTCTGGCAGGAGTACCTGGAGGCGGTGGTCCGGGAGCGCGACGGCTGGACGGACTTCTACCGGGCCTGCCGGGAGGTCGGCGCATGACCGATCTGGGCTGGGGCAGCCGCGCGGGCGGCAGCAAGGGGACCGGCGGCAACAACGGGGCGGGGGGCAGCGGTGGGGCGGGCGGGAGCCAGTCCGGTCGGCGGTGGGTGGCGGGTGTGACGGTGCGGAGGTTGGTATGACGGTGCGGAGGTTGGTGTGACGGGGCTTGAGCGGGGCGGGAGTCGGGTCTTCGACGGTGGGCCGCTGCTGCTCGGGGTGCGGCATCACGGGCCGGGGTCGGCCAAGGCCGTGCGGGCGGCATTGGACGCGGCCCGGCCCGAGGTCGTGCTGATCGAGGGGCCGCCCGAGGCGGACGCGCTGATCCCGCTGGCCGCCGAGGAGGAGATGCGGCCGCCGGTCGCGCTCCTTGCCCACGCCGTGGACGAGCCCGGCCGCTCGGCGTTCTGGCCGCTCGCCGAGTTCTCCCCGGAATGGGTGGCGATCCGCTGGGCCCTGGAACACGAGGTCCCGGCCCGCTTCATCGACCTGCCGGCGACACACACCCTGGCCTGGGGGAGGGACGGGGCCCAGGGGCCGGAGGGCGAGGTGACCGACACGGCCGTCGCGGCGGAGGCGGACGTCCGTGTCGACCCCCTCGCCGTGCTCGCCGAGACCGCCGGCTACGACGATCCCGAGCGGTGGTGGGAGGACGTCGTCGAGCACCGGGGCGCGGGGGACGGGGACGCGTTCGCGCCGTTCGGGGTGCTCGAGGAGGCCATGGGGGCCCTGCGGGAGGCGTACGGGAGCGGAGGGCACCAGCGGGATCTCGTCCGGGAGGCCCATATGCGGCTCCAGGTTCGCACCGCGCAGCGGGAGTTCGGGGACGCGGTCGCCGTGGTCTGCGGTGCCTGGCATGTTCCGGCGCTGCGGCACAGGACGACCGTCGCCGCCGACCGGGCGCTGCTGAAGGGCCTGGCCAAGGTGAAGGCGGAGCTGACCTGGGTGCCGTGGACGCACCGACGACTGGCCCGGGCCAGCGGCTACGGGGCCGGGATCGACTCGCCGGGCTGGTACGGGCATCTGTTCGGCGCGCCGGACCGGCCGGTCGAGCGGTGGATGACCAAGGTCGCCGGTCTGCTGAGGGACGAGGACCGGCTCGTCTCCTCCGCACACGTCATCGAGGCGGTGCGGCTGGCCGAGACGCTCGCCGCGATGCGCGGCCGTCCACTGCCGGGGCTCGGTGAGACGACCGACGCCGTACGCGCGGTGATGTGCGAGGGCTCGGACGTGCCGCTGGCGCTGGTGCAAGACCGGCTGGTGGTGGGGGACGTGCTGGGAGAGGTGCCCCGGTCGGCACCGGCGGTGCCGTTGCAGCGGGACCTGGACCGGATCCAGCGCCGGCTCAGGCTCCGGCCGGAGGCACTGGAGCGGGAGCTGGAGCTGGACCTGCGCAAGGAGACCGACGCCGGGCGCAGCAGGCTGCTGCACCGGCTGCGGCTGCTCGGCATCGAGTGGGGCGAGCCGGTGACCTCGCGGGGGAGTACCGGCACGTTCCGGGAGACATGGCGGCTGCGATGGGAACCGGAGCTCGCGGTGCGGATCGCGGAGGCCGGGGTCTGGGGCACGACCGTGCTCGCCGCCGCGACGGCCAGGGCGGAGGCGGACGCCGTCGCCGCGCAGGGGCTCGCCGACGTCACCGCTCTCGCCGAGCGCTGCCTGCTGGCCGAACTGCCGGAAGCGTTGCCCGTGGTGATGCAGGTCCTCGCCGACCGGGCCGCGCTGGACACCGACGTCGGCCACCTCGCCCAGGCCCTGCCGGCCCTGGTCCGCTCCCTCCGCTACGGCGACGTACGCGGTACGGACACCGGCGCGCTGGCCGAGGTCGCCGCGGGCCTCGCCGAGCGGATCTTCGTCGGCCTCCCCCCGGCTTGCGCCGCCCTGGACGCGGACGCGGCCGACGAGATGCGACGCCATGTGGACGCGGTGCACGGCGCGGTGGGGCTCCTGGACGAAGCGACCGAACCGGCGTCGCACCGGCCGCCCCGATCCGCGTCCGAGACACCTGCGGGCGTGACGGGGGCGGTACCCGCGGACCGTTCGGCGATCCCGCAGGCCGACCGCTCGGCGGGGGGTGCCGTAGAGGACCGGCGTGGTCTGCGGGGCCGTTGGCACTCCGTGCTGCGCACCCTGTCCGTGCGGGACACTGTGCCCGGAGTGGTTCGTGGGCGGGCGGTGCGGTTGCTGCTGGACGACGGGGAGTTGGGACAGGACGAGGCCGCGCGGCTCATGGGGCTGGTGCTGTCGCCGGGGACTCCACCGGGGGACGCGGCCGCCTGGATCGAGGGGTTCGTCGGCGGGGGCTCGGGCGGCGGGATGCTGCTCCTGCACGACGAGCGGCTGCTCGGGCTGGTCGACGCCTGGCTGACCGGGGTGCCGGCGGAGGCGTTCACCGACGTACTGCCGCTGCTGCGGCGGACGTTCTCGGCGTACGAGCCCGGAGTGCGGCGCACGCTTGGCGAATTGGTCCGGCGGGGTCCGGGGCAGCGGCGGAGCGGGGTGGCGGTCGGCTCCGGCATACCGGGGTTCGCGGCCGAGCTGGACGACGCGAGGGCGGACGCGGTGCTGCCGGTGGTGCGGCTGCTGCTCGGGCTGGAGGGGCCGGGCGTCCTCGGCGCAGTGGACACGGCGGCCAAGGGTGTCGACAACAACCTTGTGGGGGTGGCGAGTTGAGGACCGATGGGCGAACGGGCAGGCGAACGAGGGACACGAGCCGGAGGGGCGGCGTGATGGGGATGAACGCGGTCGACAAGGGGCGCCGACACGAGCAGCCGCTCCGGTACGACCGACGGCTGGGGCGCGGACGTTCGGCGCGCGGAGGTGCCGCGGCACGTGTCGTGCTGGCCGATCGTCAGCAGGCAGACGTCACAGCGGCGGGTCGTCCGACGACGGCCGTCCTGGTGGTTCCGCTGTGGGAGCGGCCTCGTGTGGGGGAGCGGCCACGGGCGGGGGAGCTGCCCCGGGTGGAGGTGTGCCGATGACAGCCGAAACCATGCCGGCGGATAGGGCAGATGTGGCCGATACGGGCGATGCGGTCGATGCGGATGGTCTGGCGGACTCCGGGCGGGAGCGGCTGCGGCGCTGGCGGCTGGTGCTCGGGGGTGATGCCGCCGACGGCACCGGGTGCGCGCTGTCGGGGCAGGACGCCGCGATGGACGGGGCGTTGGCCGCGCTGTACGGGAAGGCGGAGCGGCAGGGGCGGCAGGGGAAGGACCGTTCGGCCGGGCTGGGGGCGTCGGCGCCGTCCGTGGCGCGCTGGCTCGGGGACATCCGGACGTACTTCCCCTCCTCCGTCGTCCAGGTCATGCAGCGGGACGCGATCGACCGGCTCGGGCTGTCCACGCTGCTCCTGGAACCGGAGATGCTGGAGGCGGTGGAGGCCGACGTACACCTCGTCGGCACACTGCTCTCCCTCAACAAGGCGATGCCGGAGACGACGAAGGAGACCGCGCGGGCGGTGGTCCGCAAGGTCGTCGAGGATCTGGAGAAGCGGCTCGCCACCCGTACCCGGGCGACGCTCACCGGCGCCCTCGACCGCAGCGCCCGTATCAACCGGCCGCGCCATCACGACATCGACTGGAACCGCACCATCGCGGCCAATCTCAAGCACTACCTGCCGGAGTACCGGACGATCGTGCCGGAGCGGCTGATCGGCTACGGGCGGGCGTCCCAGTCGGTGAAGAAGGAGGTCGTGCTCTGCATCGACCAGTCGGGGTCGATGGCGGCGTCCGTCGTCTACGCCTCCGTGTTCGGGGCGGTGCTCGCGTCCATGCGGTCGATCGACACCCGGCTCGTCGTCTTCGACACCGCGGTCGTCGACCTCACCGACCAGCTCGACGACCCGGTCGACGTGCTCTTCGGCACCCAGCTCGGCGGCGGTACGGACATCAACCGGGCGCTCGCGTACTGCCAGTCGCAGATCACCCGGCCCGCCGAAACCGTGGTCGTGCTGATCAGCGACCTCTATGAGGGCGGTATTCGCGACGAGATGCTCAAGCGGGTCGCGGCCATGAAGGCGTCCGGGGTGCAGTTCGTGGCGCTGCTCGCGCTGTCGGACGAAGGGGCGCCCGCGTACGACCGGGAGCACGCGGCCGCGCTCGCCGCGCTGGGGGCGCCGGCCTTCGCCTGTACGCCCGATCTGTTCCCGGAGGTGATGGCGGCGGCGATCGAGAAGCGGCCGCTGCCGATACCGGATACGGCCTGACCGGAAGTCAAACGGGGTGGATCCGCTGACGATTTGTCGATGCGGCGTCGTCCGACTCGGGCGAGTAAAAACGGACATGACTACCCATCGGTAACGGAGGGCTTGCGCAACCGCCGGAGGGGCGTGCGAGGATCGATGCCTCATCGGCGGTGTGTTGTCGCTCCGCTCGCCCTGACCGCGTTGTGCCGACTCCTGGCTTGTGACGCGCAGTTCGCCCGAACCGTTTCGCCGCACGAGAGGAACCAACCCTCTTGACCTGGCCCGCAGCCTTGCCCGCTGCCGCGTTGCGCGTGATGCGCACGGCGGCAGGTCGGCGTGCGCTGCAGGTCGCGGTGCTCGTGGGTGGCCTGTTCGCCCTCGGGTTCCTCTGCGGGGAGCAGGCGCGTGCGGCGGAGGGGGCGCCGGTGGCGTCCTCGCCGGTGGTCGCGGCGGTGACACCGGGCTCGGCGTCGGTGGACGGCGCCGGGTCGTTGGTGAAGGCGGCGGCGGGCGGGCTCGCGAGGCCTCCGGCCGTCTCGGCTGCCGGAGCCCAGGCAGAACTTCCGGCCCAGGCGGGGCCCGCGCAGTCGGCCCAGTGGGGCCCCGAGGCTTCGGCCCAGCCGGGCCCCGAGGGTCCGGCCAAGGCAGGTCCCGGGGCTCCGGGCACGGTGGCTCCTGAGGGTCCGGCCAAGGCAGGTTCTGGGGCTCTGGGCACGGTGGCTCCTGAGGGTCCGGCCAAGGCAGGTTCTGGGGCTCTGGCCGTGCCAGGTCCTGAGGCTTCGGTCAATCGTGGGCCGCGTACCCCGGTCGGGGCCAAGCCGACGCGCATGGCCAAGCCCGCCGATTTGGAGCCGGCCGTCCCGGCCGAGCTGGTGCCGGCCGCCCCCGCCAAGCCGGAGGCGGCGACCCCGGCTGAGCCCAAGCCCGCACCCCCGGCCTCCCGTACTCCCGTCCCAGGCGTCCCCGTCCCCGGTGCCCCCGCCGGCCCGACGCGACACCGCGCGCTCCACCCGGTCACCGGGGTCCTCTCCTCCCCGGGCGCCGTTGATCCCGTTCTTGGTCCGCTGGTCGGGCAGGTCGCCCAGTCCGTGGACGACGGGGTTCTGCGGCCGGTCGGGGGGCTGGTGGAGACGGTGACGGACGAGCTGGCCGAGGCGGTCGCGCAGATACCGCCGCTGTCGTCGTTGCCGACCCTGCCGGAGTTGCCGGGCGGGCCGTCGGTTCCGACCTTGCCCGGTCTGCCCACGGTGCCGGTGCAGACCTTGCCCGCGCCGGTGACGCCGCCGGACGCGCCGGGGCGGTCGGTGGGAGCGGGGTTGAGCTCCACCTCCACCGAGAAGCGTTCCGGGACGGCCAGCGACAGTGCGGCGGCCGGTGTGACCTACGGCCCGCAGTCAGGTGAGGCCCGCTCCGCCGGTCACGCCTCGGCACACATCGACGGGCGGCGGGCCGCCGACGCCGGGTACGCCCCGGCGCGGCAAGCGCCCGGCGGGGACCCGAACGGCGCGCTGAGCAACCGTTCGGCCGTCGACAACGGCACGTCCCGGCACGGTGACGCGCACGCCGTCACCCTTGGCCGACGAGTGCCGCTGAGCCTGCTGCTCGGTGCCGCCGTACCCGGTGACGCGGACGCGACCCGGGAGAGGCACCGGGACATTCCGGTTTCTCCCGCCTAGGACAGGCACCCCCCCGCCGTAGACCTGTCGGGCGGGGCGCATCAGGTCTGTCCGCCCGCCCGTCCGGACACGTGCGTTCCCTGCGCTCCCTGCCCTTCCTGCGCCGTACACGTGCCGTAAGACCGCCCTCGCCGGAGCCGACAGGCCACGCGACGGCCGACGGGCCAACGGCACCCGCTGGTCGATCAGACCCGCTGACCGACCAGACCCACTGACTGCTCCGTGAGGACGGAGGACCCGGACGGCCGAAAGCCGTCGGTCCGTCCGGCTGATGTCCCGCGGAACGGGCCGGGTGGTCCCCATTGGGGTGGGGACCCACCCGGCCAGGCCCCGTGGCGTGGCCCTTTCGAGGGGCTTCGGGGCCGTGCAAGGGGCCTCACCGGGCCAACCCCAGTCCGGTGAGGCCCTCTCGGCCTCTCGGCTTCTCGGCTTCTCGGCCTTCCAGCCCACCCTGGCCGATTCCCCGCCGCTTCGGGCACTCCTTTCCGGGTCTCCCCGCCTCCTCCCCCTCTCCTTCCCCTGTCCCCTCCGCGTCTCCGCCACGTCTTCGCGCCGTCTCCTCTTCGCGCCTCCAACCCCGCCTTCTCCCCGGCTCCATTCCGGCTCCCGGGCCCCCGCAGACAGCCTGCCGAACCGCCGTCGATCCGGCGGACCCCTCACACCCGGCACCCCGTGCCAGTGAGTGCGGCATCATGTGACAGGTATCACCGCTCAGGTGTGACCCTCGATTTAGGGGCCCTACGCAAGCAGCGATAACCTGCGAGACGGACATGCCGCGCGCTCGGACACCGTGTGCGCCTCCCTAGTGACCGGCGGACGTCACGTTGCCCTTCGCGGCACGCCCACGCATCCAACGAACCGCGAGATCACTGATAGGGACGGAAGCGCGTGGACCTGTTCGAGTACCAGGCGAGGGACCTCTTCGCCAAGCACGATGTACCGGTGCTGGCCGGTGAAGTCATCGACACGCCTGAGGCGGCCCGCGCAGCCACCGAGCGCCTCGGTGGCAAGTCTGTCGTCAAGGCCCAGGTGAAGGTCGGCGGCCGTGGCAAGGCCGGTGGCGTGAAGCTCGCCGCCACCCCGGACGAGGCCGTCGCCCGCGCGACGGACATCCTCGGCATGGACATCAAGGGCCACACGGTCCACAAGGTGATGATCGCCGAGACCGCCCCGGAGATCGTGGAGGAGTACTACGTCTCCTACCTCCTCGACCGTGCCAACCGCACCTTCCTCTCCATCGCGTCCGTCGAGGGCGGCATGGAGATCGAGGAGGTGGCGGAGACCCGCCCCGAGGCCGTCGCCAAGACGCCGATCGACGCCAACGAGGGTGTCACCGAGGCCAAGGCCCGCGAGATCGTGGAGGCCGCGAAGTTCCCGGCCGAGGTCGCCGACAAGGTCGTGAACGTCCTGGTCAAGCTGTGGGACACCTTCATCAAGGAGGACGCCCTCCTGGTCGAGGTCAACCCGCTGGCCAAGGTCGCCTCCGGTGACGTCATCGCCCTGGACGGCAAGGTCTCCCTGGACGAGAACGCCGAGTTCCGTCAGCCGGAGCACGAGGCCCTCCAGGACAAGGAGTCGGCCAACCCGCTCGAGGCCGCCGCCAAGGCCAAGAACCTCAACTACGTCAAGCTCGACGGCGAGGTCGGCATCATCGGCAACGGCGCGGGTCTCGTCATGAGCACCCTGGACGTCGTCGCGTACGCCGGTGAGGCGCACGGTGGCGTCAAGCCCGCCAACTTCCTCGACATCGGCGGCGGCGCCTCCGCGCAGGTCATGGCGAACGGCCTGGAGATCATCCTCGGCGACCCGGACGTCAAGTCCGTGTTCGTGAACGTCTTCGGCGGCATCACCGCGTGCGACGAGGTCGCCAACGGCATCGTGCAGGCGCTGAAGCTCCTGGAGGACCGCGGCGAGGACGTCACCAAGCCGCTCGTCGTCCGTCTCGACGGCAACAACGCCGAACTGGGTCGCCAGATCCTCACCGACGCCAACCACCCGCTGGTCCAGCGTGTGGACACCATGGACGGCGCGGCCGACAAGGCCGCCGAGCTCGCGGCTGCGAAGTAAGGACGAGGGAACACCAGCCATGGCTATCTTCCTCAACAAGGACTCCAAGGTCATCGTCCAGGGCATGACCGGCTCCACGGGCATGAAGCACACCAAGCTCATGCTCGCCGACGGCACCAACATCGTCGGCGGCGTCAACCCGCGCAAGGCGGGCACCACCGTCGACGTCGACGGCACCGAGATCCCGGTCTTCGGGACCGTGGCCGAGGCGATCGAGAAGACGGGCGCGAACGTATCCGTCCTCTTCGTACCGCCGGCCTTCGCCAAGGCCGCCGTGGTCGAGGCGATCGACGCCGAGATCCCCCTCGCCGTCGTCATCACCGAGGGCATCGCGGTGCACGACTCCGCCGCCTTCTACGCCTACGCGGTCTCCAAGGGCAACAAGACCCGCATCATCGGCCCGAACTGCCCCGGTCTCATCACCCCGGGCCAGTCGAACGCCGGCATCATCCCGGGCGACATCACCAAGCCGGGCCGTATCGGCCTGGTCTCGAAGTCCGGCACGCTGACGTACCAGATGATGTACGAGCTCCGTGACATCGGCTTCTCGTCGGCGGTCGGCATCGGCGGTGACCCGGTCATCGGTACGACGCACATCGACGCGCTGGCCGCCTTCGAGGCGGACCCCGACACCGACCTCATCGTCATGATCGGTGAGATCGGTGGCGACGCCGAGGAGCGGGCCGCGGCCTTCATCAAGGAGAACGTGAAGAAGCCGGTCGTCGGCTACGTTGCGGGCTTCACCGCGCCCGAGGGCAAGACCATGGGCCACGCCGGCGCCATCGTCTCCGGCTCCTCCGGTACGGCCGCCGCCAAGAAGGAGGCCCTCGAGGCCGCCGGCGTCAAGGTCGGCAAGACCCCGACCGAGACGGCGAAGCTGGCCCGCGAGATCCTGGCCGGCTGAACAGCAACAGCAACAGCCATAGCAACAGCGGCTGAATAGCTGGTAGTTGGTGGCCCGCTCCCCAGTAGGGGGGCGGGCCACCAACGTTTTTCCACGGCGGTCACGGCGGCTACGGCACCTGCGGCACAAGCCGCTCCGGTCCCTGCTGGGCCTCCTGCCGCAGCTTCGCCCTGAGCGCCGCCGCCTCCTCCGACAGCGGCCCCTGCACCGCCCGCGGCGGGATGTCCTGGATCGCCATCCCGGGCGCCACCGGCGGCTCATAGTGCGTCGGGGCCGTCCGCACGGCGACGGCGGTCGTCCCGATGAGTGCGACGGTGCAGGCGATGGCGGCCCGCGTCCAGAACCGTGTCCTGCGCTCGCCCCCCACCCGCACGGCCGGCGGTCTCGCCGCGCGCAGACGCTCCATCGAGGCGAGCGCCGCCAGCCGGTGATGCAGTTCGGCCGGGTCGGCCAGCTCCGGGACGCGCGCGAGAATCGCCTCGCGCGCGTGCAGCAGACGGCCCGCCGCCGCCGGGGTGCTGGCCTCCGTCTCCGCCGCCGTCTCGGGCAGATCGAGGCCCACACCGTCGTAGAGGACGACCGTGCGGCGGTACGGCGGCGGGAGTCTGAGGAGTGCGGTGAGCAGGGCGCGGTCGCGGGCGTCGGCCGGCGGGGGTTCGGGGTGCCGGTAGCGGGGGCGGAAGCGGTGCCAGGGGGAGAGGGCGCAGTCGTACGCCGTCGCCCGCACCCAGCCCGCCGGGTCGCGGTCGACCGCCACCTCGGGCCAGCGCTGCCACGCGAGTTGGAACGCCCGCTCGACCGACTCGCGGGCGAGTTCGCGGCGGCCGGTGAGCAGATAGGTCTGCCGTACGAGGGCGGGGGCGCAGAACGCGTAGAGCGCGTCGAAGGCCTGAGCGGGCGTCAGGGGTGCCGACAGCTCGCGTTCCTGAGGCTGCGTCACTGGGCGCCCCTTCGTACGAAAAAGTACATAACCGTATATTGGGCGACACTACGGGGGTTCGCCTGTTACGACGAGAAAGCGCGTGTCGTTGGGAGCATGACGGTCGTGATCCAGATGACCGCTCGTCGACCGCCGTTGTCGTCCCTGCTCATCCGTCTGCGCGACCGTTCGCCCGGACTGGCTGCCAGCCTTCTGGGTGGTGCGGTGGCCGCCGGGCTGGGGCTCGGGTCGTTCGCCGTGCTGGTGATGGTGCTGTGGATCAGTTCGCCGTACCCCGACAGCGGGCCCGGCGGCGGGCTGCATGTCGCGGCCGCGCTGTGGCTGCTCGCGCACGGGGCCGAGCTGGTGCGCGCCGACACGTTGTCCGGCCGTCCCGCGCCGGTGGGGGTGACGCCGTTGCTGCTGCTGATGGTGCCGGTGTGGCTGGTGCATCGGGCGGCGCGGGACGCGGCGGGGGAGGAAGGCGACGTAGCGGGTGAGGGAGAGTGCGGGGGCGCCGGCGCGTCCGGGTGGACCGCGTGGACGGGTGTCGTCCTCGGCTACCTCGGTGTCGGTACCGGGGTGGCGCTGTACGCGTCCGGGGGTGAGCTGCGGCCCGACTGGGGGTGGACCGGGGTGTGTCTGCCGTTGCTGGTCATGGGCGCGGCGGGGATGGGGGTCTGGACGGCGTACGGGCGTCCGCGCGAGGCCCTCGACGGGGTGCTGGTGCTGCTGCCCGCGGGTGCGCGACGAGTGGCCCTCGGGAGGGAGTCACGCAGCCGGATCGCGGTTGCCGCGCGGGCCGCAGGGGCGGGGGTCGCGGTGCTCGTCGGGGGCGGGGCGTCATTGGTCGGGGCGTCTCTGCTGTGGCACGGCGGGGCCGCGCGCGGGTCCTTTCTGCAGCTCACGGAGGGGTGGTCGGGGCGGTTCGCGGTGCTGATGCTGTGTGTGGCGCTGGTGCCCAACGCGGCGGTGTGGGGGGCGTCGTATGCGCTGGGGCCCGGGTTCGTGCTGGGCGCCGGGCATGTGGTGGCCCCCCTGTCCTCGGCGCCGGCACCCCTCCTGCCACCGTTTCCCCTGCTGGCGGCTGTACCGGAGGCCGGGAGCGGGGGATGGGCCAACTGGGCCGTCGGGGTGGTGCCGGTGGTGGCCGGGGTGACCGTGGGGTGGTTCGTGGGGCGCAGCGGGGGCGGTGGGAGTGCTCTGCCTGGGGCCGCGGGCGGTGGGTGGTCTCGGGGGACGACCGCCGGGGTCGCCTTGCTGGCGGGGGTGTTCTGTGCGGCGGGGGTCGCTGTGTCGGCCGCGTTGGCGGGTGGGCGGCTGGGTGTCGCGGCGCTGGCTCGGTTCGGGCCGGTGTGGTGGGAGGTGGGGGGCGCGGCGGTGCTGTGGATCGCGGCGACCGCGTTGCCTGTCGCGATGGGGGTGCGGGAGTGGCAGGGCCGGGAGCGGGGCGGGGCCGGGAAGAAGGCGCGGGAGTGGGAGATGCCGGGGGTGGGGGTGTCCACCGGAGAGGTGCCCGGTGGAGAGGTGCCCGGCGGAGAGGCGTCACGCGGAGAGGCGTCCGGGGCGGAGCTGGTGGGGAGCGGGGGGCGTCGGGGGCGGGGGCCGTTGCGGGCCGTGAGGGCGGTGGGGGCCCGGCTCGGGATGCGGCGAGGGGGTGGGGCCGAGGAGGTGGGGGAGGCGAAGCCGGCAGCCGGCGCGGCGGCCGTTCCTGTGCCCTACGACCAGGACGACGATGTGTACGGGCCGTTGCGGGAGCAGCACGACAGGACGTTCGAGCCGTACGACTTCCTGCCGACCGAGCCCTTTCCGGAGGCGGTGCCTTCGGCGTGGGGTGACGACGCGTCCCGCGAGGCTCGCTGGGCGGCGCTGAAGGAGGCATCGTCCTACACGGAGGAGGCGTCGTCCGACACGGAGGAGGCGTCGGCGGACACACCGGAGCGGCCGGACCGCCCGTGAACGCCGGACGGGCTCGCTGAAAACCTGCCAGTTCCCGGACCCAGTCCCTCAGTTGTTCTGGCCCAGCAGACCCCGCAGCTCCTTCGGCAGGAGGGTCGCGCAGGACTGTTTCGCCTCGTTGGTGAGGGCGTCGTTCGTGCAGGTGTAGTAGTCGCGGTAGACCAGCTGGGCCGCGAAGGTCGTGGCGACCAGGGCGAGAGCGAGGGAGGCCGTGACCAGACCGCTCACCGCCGCGGTGGTCTGGGGGCGACCGGACTGGTCCTGGGGCGGGGTGGGGGCGGACGTCGGGTCGGGGGTGCGGGGCTTGGCCCGCAGGGCGCTCACGCCCCAGTACAGCGCGAGGGCGCCGAGCAGGAGGGCGACGTAGGGCCAGCTGAACAGGGCGAAGAAGAAGGCCCACATGCCGCAGAGCAGGGAGTAGCGGGCGCGTCGCTGGACGGGGTCGGTGGGGTCCCAGCGCATGCCGGAGCCGGAGGGCGGTCCGCCGGGGCCGTCCTGACCGGGCACCGGGCCACGGGGGCGCTCGCCGAACCCACCGGAGGAGCGGCCGGGCTGGCGGTCGCTCCACTGGTTGCCCCACGGGGAGCCGCCCTCGGAGCCGGAACCGTCCGAGCCGTCTTCGCCCTTCGCGGGGCGGCGCGGCTGCCAGGGGCGGTCGGGCGTGCCCTCCGGCGGCGGGGCGAACGGGTTGTCGTCCTGGGGGGAGGGCGCGGAGCCGCCCCGCGCACCCTCGTCCTTGTGGTCCGCGTCGGGCGGTGAGGCCGGGCGCTCACGCAGCAGCGCGGCGCCGCGCTCCCCTCCCTGGGCCGGGAGCGGGGGGAGCGTAAGGAGTCGCAGACTGCGGTCCGACATCAAGAGAGCGTCTTCCCCTTGGTGAACGTGGCTTGGCTTCGTGGAACGTGTTTCGGGACTTCGGCTGCTGCGGGAGCTCCCGAAGGCGGTGGGTACGGCGGTTCTGCATGGGCTGTCACCCGGTGAACGCACCGCACGACAAGCACGTTCCCGAACCAGCCCCTCCCAGACGCTACCTTCCGGCCACGCCCCCGTCCCGAGGGGGCCGCCCGGTGTGCCGGTATCGTTGCTGACGGTCGGCCGCTTCGTAGACTTCCCCGTATCCCGGGGCGCGATGCATTCGTACGAATGTACAAGCGCGGAGGTGCGAAGGACGTGGGGTGCGAGAGGACGTACGAGGCGTCGGCCGCTCGAAGAACGCTCCCCCGAGAAAGGGCCCCCACCGTGGCCGCCAAGCCCGTGGTCAAGCGCCTCGTCGTGCTGGTCTCCGGATCCGGCACCAATCTGCAGGCGCTTCTCGACGAGATCGCGAGCATCGGCGCCGAGGCCTACGGCGCGGAGATCGTGGCCGTCGGCGCGGACCGGGAGGGCATCGAGGGGCTCGCGCGGGCCGAGCGCGCCGGACTGCCCACCTTCGTACGCAAGGTGAAGGACTACGGCACGCGCGAGGAGTGGGACGCGGCCCTCGCCGAGGCCGTCGCCGCCCATGAGCCCGACCTCGTGGTCTCCGCGGGGTTCATGAAGATCGTGGGGAAGGAGTTCCTCGCGCGCTTCGGCGGGCGGTTCGTCAACACCCACCCCGCACTCCTGCCCAGTTTCCCGGGAGCCCACGGTGTGCGCGACGCGCTCGCGTACGGCGCCAAGGTCACCGGCTGCACCGTCCACTTCGTCGACGACGGCGTCGACACCGGACCGATCATCGCTCAGGGCGTGGTGGAGGTCCGGGACGAGGACGACGAGAGCGCTCTGCACGAGCGCATCAAGGAAGTCGAGCGAAGGCTGCTCGTCGAGGTCGTGGGGCGCATCGCCCGCAACGGCCATCGCATTGAGGGACGAAAGGTAGTTATCCAGTGACCGCCGAGAACAAGCGGCCCCTTCGCCGGGCGCTCATCAGCGTCTACGACAAGACCGGCCTCGAAGACCTCGCGCGCGGCCTGCACGGGGCGGGCGTGGAGCTCGTCTCGACCGGGTCGACCGCCGGCCGTATCGCCGCCGCCGGCGTCCCCGTCACCAAGGTCGAGGAGCTCACCGGCTTCCCCGAGTGCCTGGACGGCCGGGTCAAGACGCTGCACCCGCGTGTGCACGCCGGCATCCTCGCCGACCTGCGGCTCGACAGCCACCGCGAGCAGCTCGCGGAGCTCGGTGTCGAGCCGTTCGACCTCGTCGTCGTGAACCTCTACCCGTTCCGCGAGACCGTCGCCTCCGGCGCGAGCCCCGACGAATGCGTCGAGCAGATCGACATCGGCGGGCCGTCCATGGTGCGCGCCGCCGCCAAGAACCACCCCTCGGTCGCGATCGTCACCAGCCCCGCCCGGTACCCCGACGTCCTCGCGGCCGTCCGTGACGGCGGCTTCGACCTCGCCACCCGCAAGCGCCTGGCCGCGGAGGCCTTCCAGCACACGGCCGCGTACGACGTGGCGGTGGCCAGCTGGTTCGCTTCCTCGTACGCCCCCGTGGACGACTCCCAGTTCCCCGACTTCCTCGGCGGCACCTGGGAGCGCGCGCACACCCTGCGCTACGGCGAGAACCCGCACCAGCCGGCGGCCCTCTACGTCTCCGGCACGGGCGGGCTCGCGCAGGCCGAGCAGCTGCACGGCAAGGAGATGTCGTACAACAACTACACGGACACGGACGCCGCGCGCCGGGCCGCGTACGACCACGAAGAGCCCTGCGTCGCGATCATCAAGCACGCCAACCCCTGCGGCATCGCGGTCGGTTCGGACGTCGCCGAGGCACACCGCAAGGCGCACGCCTGCGACCCGCTGTCGGCGTTCGGCGGGGTCATCGCCGTCAACCGCCCGGTGTCGAAGGAGATGGCGGAGCAGGTCGCCGAGATCTTCACCGAGGTCATCGTCGCTCCGGACTACGAGGAGGGGGCCGTCGAGGCCCTCGCCAAGAAGAAGAACATCCGGGTCCTGAAGGCCGCGGGGGCTCCCTCGAACCCCGTCGAGCTGAAGCCGGTCGACGGCGGTGCCCTCCTCCAGGTCACCGACCGGCTGCAGGCCGAGGGCGACGACCCGGCCAACTGGACCCTGGCGACCGGCGAGGCCCTCTCGCCCGCCGAACTCGCCGAGCTGGCCTTCGCCTGGAAGGCCTGCCGCGCCGTTAAGTCCAACGCCATCCTGCTCGCCAAGGACGGCGCCTCGGTCGGCGTCGGCATGGGCCAGGTCAACCGCGTCGACTCCGCGAAGCTCGCCGTCGAGCGGGCCGGTGCCGAGCGCGCGCAGGGCTCGTACGCCGCCTCGGACGCCTTCTTCCCCTTCCCGGACGGCCTGGAGGTCCTTCTGGAGGCCGGGGTCAAGGCGGTCGTCCAGCCGGGCGGTTCGGTCCGCGACGAACTCGTCGTGGAGGCCGCGAAGAAGGCGGGCGTGACGATGTACTTCACGGGGACGCGGCACTTCTTCCACTGAGCCCCACCCCACACCGACCCTCGGGCGGCACTACGTCGAACTGCGTAGTGCCGCCCAGGTGTTGGGGCCCACCTGGCCGTCGACCTCCAGGCCCTTGTCGGTCTGGAACTTGCGTACCGCCGCGTCCGTGTCCTTGCCGAACTGGCCGTCCACGCCCGAACTGCCGACGCTGTAGCCGCGTTGGGTGAGCATGCACTGCACCTGGACCACGCGTTGGTTCTTGTCGCCGAGTTCGGTCTGTTCGGTGCCCGAGTAGTAGGTGCACTGGGTGATCCACGGGGGTTGGGCCGGTGTGGTCGCCGTCTTCGTCGGAGCGGGGGTGGGCGTGCTCCTGCCGGGGGCCCCGGTGGTGGGGGTGGTGGCGGGGCGCGTCGTGGGCGTGGGCGTGCTGCCGGCGCCCTGGTCCTTGCCGGCCGTCGTACCCGTGCCGACCAGACCCGTGGTGCCGCCCCTGGGCGACGACGAGTCGGATACCGAGGCGTGGGGAGACGGGGCGTTGCCCGCCTCGCTCGCGACCGTCGCGGTGGGGGAGGCGGAGCCCGCGGTGGACGTCGTGGAGTCCGGGCGGGTGAGCAGAAAGGCCGTCAGCGCCACGGCGGCCACGGCGAGCCCCGCGACCAGGGCGACGTACGACTTCCTGCCCTTCCTGCCCCTCCTGGCCGGTTCGGGAGTCGTCGGCTGCGTCGGGAGCGGTATCGGCGGGCCGAAGCCGGGGGCGGGGGAGGGGAACGTCACCCGCACCGTGGGGGTGGGTGCGACCCGTGCGGGCGCCGTCGGCTGCTGCGCGCAGACGCGGAGCAGGGCGTCGTAGGCGTGACGCCGGGACAGGAGCTGGGAGTGCAGGGGCTCCTGCCACGCGGTCGCGCGGGGCTGCGCCGCCGCCCGGTCGACCAGGTCCTGCGGGGTCGGCCGCGCGGCCGGGTCCTTGGCGAGACACGCCCTCAGCAGCGCGGCCAGCTCCGGGTCGGCCGCCTCGACCTCGCCGATGATCTCGGCGCTGGGCTCCTCGGACGCGACCCGGTGCAGTACGTCCATGCCGGTGCCGTCGCCGAACGGGGCGTGGCCCGTGACCGCGTGGGCGACGGTGCTGGCGAACGAGAACACGTCCGACGCGGTGTCGCAGCGCCCCTCTCTCAGGTACTCCGGCGACATGAAGGCGGGGGTGCCCACGCGATGTCCGGTGCTGGTGATCGCGCTCGCGTCGGCGGCCTGCGCGATACCGAAGTCGATGACGTGCGCGCCCCGAGCGGTCAGGATCACGTTGGACGGCTTGAAGTCCCGGTGCACGATCCCCGAGTCGGCCAGCGCGGTCAGCGCCCGGCCGAGGCCGTCCACCAGCCGCCACGCCCCCTCCCGCGCCAGTACGCCACACTCCTTCACGGCGTCCGACAGGTTGAGGCCGGGCAGGTACTCCGTGGCCATCCACAGCAGGTCGCTCTCCGGCTCGAAGCCGGTGCCCCACAATTCCGGTGTGTACGGCGCCCCGATCCGGGCGTGCACGGTGGCCTCCCGGTCGAAGCGCCGCCGGAAGTCGGCGTCCTCGGCGTACTCGGGCCTGATGACCTTCACCGCGGCGAGACCGGGCTGCCCGTCGGCGCGCCGGGCGAGGTACACCTTGCCCATTCCGCCGCTGCCGAGCAGGCCGAGGGGTATGTAGGGGCCGATGAGCGTCGGATCGGTGGACCTGAGCGGAGCCGCCCCGGTCTGCCGCAACGCGACTTCACCGGACGCCGGGGGTACCGGCGGTCCCGGTCGCTGGTCCGCCATGCCTTCCCCCGAATCGTGCGGTGCCTCAACTGCCTTTTCCAGGCGCGAGGTTAGCAGGGGCCTCAGCTCGCGTGGCCGAACTCGGGGAGCGGGAAAGGGGTGCGCGCGGTCGCCGTCGTCCAGGGCCGTGTCCCTCTCGGAAGGAGGGGACACGGCCCTTGGCGTGTGGGGCTCGGTGTGTGCCGGCCCCGGTGTGCGACGGTGCGACGAGGTCAGTTCGAGATGACCATCGTGCTGGCGGCCTTGTCGTGCCAGCCCTGCTGGCGACCGGACTTGTCCCAGAACGGGGACAGGTAGACCAGCAGCGCGCCGATACCGCAGAAGATGGCGCCGACCTGGGGGATGATCCAGCGGATGAACGCCGAGCCCAGTCCGGGCTTCTGGCCGGTGTCGGCCTTCACCACGCGGATGCCGACGGCCATCTTGCCGAGGGTGGCGCCGACCAGACCGACCATCAGCCACTCGTAGAGGAGGCTGAGCAGCGCGAGCGCGCCGAACACCGCGCCGAACTTGGTCGCGAAGTCCGCGCCCGCGTTGTTGACGCAGGTCGTGTAGTCGGCGGAGTTCGGGTCGCAGTCGTTGATCGAGTTCGCGGCGCCCGCGATGCCGGCGAAGGTGAGGACGAAGTAGACCGCGCTGAGGATCAGGCCGTCGATCACCCGGGCGCCGAAGCGGCGGCCCATCGAGGCGACGTTCGGCACCGGGCCGCCGGGGTAGCCGCCGCCCGGCGGGTAGCCGTAACCGGGCTGACCGGGCTGCTGCGGGTAGCCCGGCTGCTGGGGATAGCCGTAACCCTGCTGCGGCGGAACGCCCTGCGGGGGCTGCTGCGGGTAGCCGTAACCGGGCTGACCGGGCTGGCCTCCGGGCTGCTGCGGGTAGCCGTAGCCCTGAGGCGGCTGCTGAGGATTCTGCGGCGGCTGCTGGCCGTAGGGGTTGTTGGGCGAGCCGAAACTCATGGCCGGTATTCCTCCGTTGCGACATGCGGGGACGAAGCGGATGGCGCGGAGGAATCACACGATGTGAGCGGTTTGCCCCCCGAACACGAACCGCGATACTGCGCCGTTCATCGTTCTTCACCCCCAAGCGGCTTGTCCAGTGGCAATTCGCATGTGTTGTGCAAGTGCAATGTGGCTGATCATGGCCGTATGCGACGGGTGGTACGGCGGTCGGCACGGCGGTCCGAACGGCGGGTGGCACCCGGATTGGAACCGGGGGGCGGTCATCCGCGAGGATGGAGTCATGACCGCCCAGATTCTCGATGGCAAGGCCACCGCAGCCGCGATCAAGTCCGATCTGACCGCCCGCGTGGCGGCGCTGAAGGAGAAGGGCGTCACGCCCGGCCTCGGCACGATCCTCGTCGGGACCGACCCCGGCAGCCAGAAGTACGTCGCCGGGAAGCACCGGGACTGCGCGGAGGTCGGTATCGCCTCCATCCAGCGCGAGCTGCCGGAGACGGCGACGCAGGAGGAGATCGAGGCGGTCGTCCGGGAGCTCAACGACGACCCCGCGTGCACCGGTTACATCGTCCAGCTGCCGCTGCCCAAGGGCATCGACGAGAACCGCATCCTGGAGCTGATGGACCCGGACAAGGACGCGGACGGCCTCCACCCGATGAACCTCGGGCGCCTCGTCCTGAACGAGCCGGCCCCGCTGCCCTGCACCCCGAACGGCGTCCTCACCCTCCTCCGCCGCTACGGCGTCGAGATCAGGGGCGCGGAGGTCGTGGTCGTCGGCCGGGGCGTCACCATCGGCCGTCCGATGCCCCTGCTTCTCACCCGCCGCAGCGAGAACGCGACCGTGACCCAGTGCCACACCGGCACGCGCGACCTCTCGGCCCACCTCAAGCGCGCGGACATCATCGTCGCCGCTGCCGGCTCCGCCCATCTGATCCGGCCCGAGGACGTGAAGCCGGGCGCCGCCGTCCTCGACGTCGGTGTCTCCCGCAGCGCCGAGGGCAAGATCGTCGGCGACGTCCACCCCGGCGTCGCCGAGGTGGCCGGCTGGATCTCGCCGAACCCCGGCGGCGTGGGCCCGATGACCCGCGCCCAGTTGCTCGTCAACGTGGTCGAGGCGGCCGAGCGCAGTGTCGCCTGAGGCGAGGGACCCCGAACACCCGGCACCGCCCTCCCACAGGGACTCCCACCGGGACCCCGACTCCACCGGGCATCCCACGGCGGCGACCGGGAACGATGCGCGGAACCCCGAACGCCCGACCGGGGTGGCCGGGCACGCGACCGAGGCCGCCCAACATCCGACCGGGGCGGCCGGGAGCGACGCGCCGGACCCGGGGCGCCGGACCAGGGCCCCGGCGAGTGCGGCGGTGCGGGATTCCGGCCGCGAGACGGAGACGGCCGGGCAGGCGGGGAAGGAGCCGGAGCGCGAGGTGAACGGTGTTCGGCGGGACGCGCCAGTGCCCGGAGGTGAGGTGAACGGCCTCCGGCGAGAGGCCCCCGTCTCCGGCCACGAGGTGAACGGCGTCCGGCGGGAGGCGGCTGTCTCCGGGCGTGAGGGGAACGGTGTTCGGCGGGAGGTGGCGGGCTCTGGGGGTGGTGTGTCCGATCCCGAGGCGCAGGCTGAGCAGACCGTGCGGGATGCGATCAGCGCGCCGGACGCCGAGGGCGTTCCGCGGCGTACGACCCGGCGGTTTCCGTTGTTCACCCGGGACACCGCGCGTCCGGAGGGCGGTGGACGGGCCGCCCCCGGGGACGCGCCGGCGCCCGCCCGGCAGTGGCCGATCCTCCTCGTGCTGGCCCTGGTCGCCCTCGGCCTGTTGCTGACCGCGTTGGACGTCGTCCGGATCGGCACCCTGCTGATCGGGTTCGCCCTGGTGGCCGGAGCGGTCATCCGCTGGGTGCTGCCCGACGTCGGCATGCTCGCCGTGCGCTCCCGCTTCACGGACATCGTCACCTACGGCGGCCTCGGCCTGGCGATCGTATTGCTGGCGATGATGATGCAGCCCCACCCCTGGCTGCAGATCCCGTTCCTGAAGGACACGCTGCACTACACGGTGAGCAGCAGCTGAGGCCGGTGACGGAACCTCGCGCGGCGACGGCCCGTCCTCTCCCCCGAGCAAGGACGGGCCGTCGCCGCAACCACCTTCCTGCACGGTGAAGTGGCTGTTCAACGGCTGTCAGAGCGCTGTGGCACGGAGGTGACCGTTCCGCAACGCGGGAACCATCGGCCGGCCGGCATCGTCCCCTGATCGGACCGGGTGAACGCTGGAGGTGTGCGATGGGCGGCTGGCAGCCGCTGCCGGACGATCTGCCGTCGGAGGTACGGCACTTCGTGGAGCAGCTGCGGCTCCTCAAGGACCGTACGGGGCTCAGCCTCGTCGCGCTCGGCGCCCGCACCGCGTACAGCAAGTCCTCCTGGCACCGCTATCTCAACGCCACCCAGCCCCCGCCCCGGCAGGCCGTATCCGCCCTGTGCCGGATAGCGGGCATCGACGGCCCGGAGGCCGAACGCTTCGCGGTGCGCTGGGAGCTGGCCGTCCAGGCCTGGCCCCGCCCGGCGAGACCGGCGGAGGAGAGCGGAGGGGGCGGCGAGTACGAGGACGATCCGACCCTGCCCTGGTGGGACACCCCCGAGGAGAAGCGCGGTGACCGCCGGCCAGGCGGACGGCTGCTGCTCTACGCCGTACTCCTGCTTCTGCTGATGCTTCTGATCACGGTCGTCGGCGCCGTCGTTCTGGCGTGAGATGCCCCTGCGTGGCGTGAGATGCCGCCTCGTGGGGTGAGATGCCCTTGCGTGGGGTGGATACGTCCGTGACCGGTGGGGTTGTCCGTGTGTGTCTCTCGTGGTGATGTATCGACAAGTTAGCGAACTTGACACGGGGTTGTTCGATCTAGGGGATAGCGTGAGCGGGTCCGGCCGGGGCGGAGGGGTGGGGGCTCCCGGTGGGACACCGGATGCAACCGTGCGCCCCCACCCCGGGAACTGAGATCCTGAATAGGCGCATCCCACTGGGTAGCCAGAAGGGGCTCAGCTCGGGGCTCCAAGCTCTGCGCACGGGAGCGCAAACAGCACCAACCGGGGGGAAGAGGGGGGAAGCAATGCCTCGTTGGAGGGCCTTGCCGGACGAACTCGATCCGCAGATCAGGGAGTTCGCGAGCCAGCTGCGGCGGCTCGTGGACCGCAGCGGTCTGAGCATCGCGTCGGTGGCCGACCGCACGGGCTACAGCAAGACGTCCTGGGAGCGTTATCTGAACGGCCGGCTGCTCGCGCCCAAGGGCGCGATCGTCGCGCTGGCCGAGGTGACCGGTACCAACCCGATCCATCTGACGACCATGTGGGAGCTGGCCGAACGAGCCTGGAGCCGTTCGGAGATGCGCCACGACATGACCATGGAGGCCATCCGGATCTCCCAGGCGCGGGCCGCGCTCGGAGAGTTCGGGCCGGCCCCCGCGGGCGCCAAGAACAGCAACGCCAAGGCGAGCAACACGGCCCGCAGGGCCGGCAGCGCGACGGCGACGCCGGGGATCGCGGGACCGGCGGGAGTGGCGCCGACGGTGCCGCCCCAGCCGACTCCGTCGGACGTCGGGCGGGCGCCGGACATACTGCAGTCGCCGGGCGCCGGTGAGTCGGAGGGCTCCTCGAAGCCGTCCGGTTCCTCGGGGAACTCGTCGTCGTCCGTCTCCGCGGGGAGTTCGTCCGACGCCAACTCCTGGGGGCTGGCCGGATATCAGGGGCCCTCGCGCGGCGGGCGCCCGCCCGTGGTCGGGACGCCGGCACCGGGCGCGGCCCAGCCGTCGGAGCCCGGGTCCGAGGGGTCCGGCTGGAGCCCGCAGACACCGGGCCCGCAGACACCGGGCCCGTACGGCGAACCCCCGCAGCCGCCCCGGCCGGGCGGCACCGGCACCTCCGGCAACGGCAGGCGGCGGCTGACCATGTTCCTCGCGGGCGTCGTCGGCGTCCTGGTCGTCATAGCCGCCGTGTTCTACCTGACCGGCAACGGCGGCAAGAAGAACGCGGAGGTGAAGGCCTCGCCGTCGCCCTCGGTCAGCTCCGCCGACCTCCCGGCCGGTGTGAAGTGCGCGGGTGCCTCCTGCACCGGCAAGGACGCGGAGGCCATGGGCTGCACCAAGGACACCGCGTCCGTGACCACCGCCAAGACCGCCGTCGTCGGCACGGTCACCGTCGAGGTCCGCTACAGCAAGACCTGCGGCGCCGCGTGGGGCCGTATCACCGCGGCCGCCCAGGGGGACAGCGTGCAGGTCACCGCGGGCAAGGCCAAGGAGGGCGACAGCATCACCCAGGCCGGCGACACCATCGCGTACACACCGATGGTCGCCGTCAAGGACGCCGGCGAGGCGAAGGCCTGCGCGACGCTGGCGACCGGGGTGAGGGGCTGCACCCCGTAGGCGAGGGAAGAAAGGGGGGCGGCCGCCCGGTCCGGGAGAGGGGGGGACTGGGGCGGCCGCCCATGGGGGGACCGACCGTGCCGGACTCCCGTGGGGGTACGGTTCGCGTGCCCGGGATGGGGGCGGGCAATCCTGCCGCCCCTCATTTTTTTCCGTGCCGCTTCATTCTGTGGGGTGGGCCACATGGACCCGGCGGTCGGGGATCCCGGATGCGCGATAGCCTGATCGGTGGATCTCTCTTGCCTACCAATTTGCGGCTCCGCCGCGGGCAAGAGATCGATCATTTGTACGTCCCACCGGACGTCACGACCGCCAGCTGTCCTACGGAGAACGCCATGACCCGCACTCCCGTGAACGTCACCGTCACCGGCGCGGCCGGCCAGATCGGTTACGCCCTCCTCTTCCGCATCGCCTCCGGCCAGCTGCTCGGCGCGGACGTGCCGGTCAAGCTGCGCCTCCTGGAGATCACGCCCGCGCTGAAGGCCGCCGAGGGCACGGCCATGGAGCTGGACGACTGCGCGTTCCCGCTGCTCCAGGGCATCGACATCACCGACGACCCGAACGTCGCCTTCGACGGCGCGAACGTGGCCCTCCTCGTCGGCGCCCGCCCCCGCACCAAGGGCATGGAGCGCGGCGACCTGCTCTCCGCCAACGGCGGCATCTTCAAGCCGCAGGGCAAGGCCATCAACGACCACGCCGCGGACGACATCAAGGTCCTCGTCGTCGGCAACCCGGCCAACACCAACGCGCTCATCGCGCAGGCCGCCGCGCCGGACGTACCGGCCGAGCGCTTCACCGCGATGACCCGCCTCGACCACAACCGCGCGCTGACCCAGCTCGCGAAGAAGACGGGCACCACGGTCGCCGACATCAAGCGTCTGACCATCTGGGGCAACCACTCCGCCACCCAGTACCCCGACATCTTCCACGCCACGGTCGCCGGCAAGAACGCCGCGGAGACCGTCAACGACGAGAAGTGGCTGGCCGAGGAGTTCATCCCGACCGTCGCCAAGCGTGGCGCCGCCATCATCGAGGCCCGTGGCGCGTCTTCCGCCGCGTCGGCCGCCAACGCCGCCATCGACCACGTGTACACCTGGGTCAACGGCACCGCGGACGGCGACTGGACCTCCATGGGCATCCCGTCGGACGGTTCCTACGGCGTCCCGGAGGGCCTGATCTCCTCCTTCCCCGTCACCACCAAGGACGGTCAGTACGAGATCGTCCAGGGCCTGGACATCAACGAGTTCTCCCGCGCCCGTATCGACGCCTCCGTCAAGGAGCTCGAGGAGGAGCGCGAGGCGGTCCGTTCCCTGGGTCTCATCTGACGGTCGCCGTCTGACGGTCTCCGTTTCCTCGTTTCGTCACGAGCCCGCACGGGCCCTGTTCCGGTTTCGGTCGGAACGGGGCCCGCGCCCGTTTTCGCCGCTACCGTCTAAGGCGGTACCACCAGGGGCGATTCGGGGGGTTCGCGATGAGCGGATGGGACGAGTACGACGCGGCACCGGGCTCCGACCCGGACCGTGAACCGAGCGAGGAGAGAGGCCGGGCCGCGTGGTCCGACTCAACCGGCGAGACGGCACCGCCGTGGGCGTCGGCCCCGACACAGGCGGCAGCAAGCGGCGCGGGCATCTGGCCCCCACCCGGCTACAACACCACGACACCGGACACCCCGACCGACGCAGACACACCGCCTGCACCGACCGACGCCGCCACACCGCCTGCACCGGCTGGTGGGGCCACACCGTCTGCTCCGGCCGGTGGGGCCACGCCGTCTGCTCCGGCCGGTGGGGCCACGCCGTTTGCTCCGGCCGACGCCGGCACACCGTCTGCTCCGGTGGGCGCGTACACACCCGGTGGTCCGGCCGGTGGAAGCACACCGTCTGCTCCGGTCGGGGGAGTCGCGCCGTCTGATTCGGCCGGCGCAGGCACACCGTCCGCTCCCGCCGGTGGAAGCGCACCGGCTGCTCCCGCCGGTGGAAGCGCACCGGCTGCTCCCGCTTGGGGCGCGGCACCGTCCGTGTCGGCGGGCGGCAGCACGCTGCCTGGTCCGGCCGGAGGTGACTCGCCGGCTGCTGGGGGCGAGGGCGCGCCGCCTCCTCCTGGCGGCAGCACGCCCTCCCCTCCGGCGGGCGGCAACACGCCCCCCGGTCAGGCGGGCGGAGCGGCGGTGCCGGACTGGGCCTCGGCGCCGACGCAGGCCGGCGGCATGCTGCCCCCGGCGTGGGTGCCGCCCCCGCCGGGGTCGAGCCACCCTGCCGCACCGGGCTCTTCGTCCTCCGGTCACCCGGCCCCGCCCACGCCGGGTCCTGTGCCTTCTGGTTACCCGGCCTCGTCCGCGCCGGGTCCTGTGCCTTCCGGTTACCCGGCTCCCTCCATGTCCGGTGCCGTGCCTTCCGGTTACCCCGATCCGTCCGGTGCCGGGTACGCCCCGCATGCCGCGCCGCCGTACACCACCTCCGCGTACACGCCGCCCGCCCCTCGGCGGCACGTCGGGCGGCTGCTCGCTGCGGCCGTGCTCACCGTCGTGGTCGGTGTGGGGGCCGGTGCCGGGACCTGGTATCTCATCCGGGGCCATGGGACGGGAACCGGAGCCGGTCCCGTGGCCAGCGGCGCCGGCGTCTCCGTCTCCGCCCCCGCCTCCACCACACCGAGTCCGCCCGCGCAGAGCACCCCGTCGGACACGGCCACCGCGACCCCGTCGGCCTCACTCCTCAACTCCCCGTCCGCCGGCTACCGCCGCACCTCGGACCCCGTCGGCTACTCGATCGACGTCCCGCAGGGCTGGTCCCGCCGCGAGGAGCAGGGCAAGCTCGCGCCGATCGTGTACTACGACTCCCCCTCGGACGGCCGCCAGCTGCAGATCTTCGAGGTCACCGAGTCCACGCCGTACGACTCCCTGACCCTCGCCGAGACCGACCCCGGCTACGGCTTCGCACAGCAGCCGGGCTTCCAGGTCGTCGAGCGGGACCACGGCGACACCTGGGCCGAGCTGTCGTACCGCTACGACGACAAGGAGAAGGGCACCCGGCAGGTCATCGACCACCGCTTCGAGGCCGCCGACGGCACGCTCTACGCGATCCGCTCCAGCGGTCCCGCGAGCCTCGACCCCGAGCAGGTGCGGGCGCCGCTGCGGATGGCGATCCGGTACTTCTGCCCGACGGGAACGGAGTGCACCTGAGGGCCCGTCCGGACAAGGGTTTCGTCAGCACCGACCGGCCATCCCAGCCGAACGCCGCCCCCGTTGCCCCTCAGGTGTTCTGCAACTCCTGCTGGAGCTTCCCGATGTCCACCGACTGGCTCGCGGGCGGCGTCTTGGACGGCACCGGCTTGCCGTAGTCCGTGAAGTCCAGCGTCATATCGGTGCCGCCACCTCGCTGTGCCGCCCGCACCAGCCGGTGCGGGGCCTTCGAGGTGACGTAGAGGACCGACCGCCTGCCGGCCTCCGTGCCCTTCAGCGGAACGACCTTGGTGCCGTCGATGGTCGTCTCCGCGCCCTTCGTCAGCGTTCTGTCGTGCGCCGACGACCCGGTGTCGACCTGCTTCTGGAAGGCGGACAGGTCACAGGTGTCGGCCAGCCCCTTGAGCAGCGCGTCCTTCGTCGAGCCGTGGATGTAGCGGTTCTTGAACAGCTCGGCCACCGCGGCGCCCTGGCTCCCGGGCACCTGCGCCTTCCAGAACGCGGTGTCCGGCTTCATCCACACCTGCTCGCCCCGTTTGATCAGCTCGACCGAGCCGCCCTTCGCAGCCATCCGCATGATCCCGGCGCAGTTCCCGTGCTGGTCCAGGGCCAGGTCCATGAAGACCGGCTGCGTCCTGCTCGCCGCGGTACCGGCACTGTGGTCCGTCAGCTTCAGCCTGACGGACTTGGCGTCGAGGAGGTTCTTCTTCGCCTCCTGCGCCAGCTGCTGCGCCGAGGCGCCACCTCCGTCGTCCGCCACGGCCGGCGCCGGAACAAGAGCCGGAACCAGACCTGGCACCAGAGCCGGCGAAAGGGCCAGACCCGCGCCCGCGACCGCACAGACGAGCCCCTTCGGCCCCACCGCTCTCCCGGCCATGGCGGTCACCTCCACGATCCGCGCCAACCACGATCCGCGGCTCCGCGCTCCACGTCATCCCAGCGTAGATTTCGCACGATTTGCCCGCATGTCCAGTGACACAGCGCACTTTCCGCGTCCGATTGCGCATGCAATCAGGGGCGGAGGGCATGTGCTCACGGTCCTCGTGAGTGACACCCGTGTCACGCAGAGGCGCGGAACAGGAACGGAAGGCAACACGGATCATGTCGGACAGAGCAGAAGCGGCCCTGGGGCTCGACGCGCAGGCGACCATCCACGTGTCCGGAGAATGGCGAGAGGCCCTCTCCGGAGCCACGCGCGAGATCCTCGACCCCGCCGACGGCCAGGCCTTCGCTCTGGTCGCGGAAGGTGACGAGAAGGACGCGGACCTGGCGGTCGCCGCGGCCCGGCACGCTTTCGACCGCGGCGACTGGCCGCGCAAGCCCGTCGCCGAACGTGCCGCCGTACTCCGCCGCGTCGCCGATCTTCTCGTACGCGACCGCGAACGCCTCGGTCGGCTGGAGAGCCGTGACGCCGGCAAGACCGTGGAGGAGGGGCGCGTCGACATCGACTGTGTCGCCGACGCCTTCCGCTACTTCGCCGACCTGGTGGCCGGGGAGGCCCCCGGCCGGGTCGTCGACGCGGGCTCGGCCGACGTCCACAGCGTCGTCGTACATGAGCCGGTGGGTGTCTGTGCGCTGATCACGCCCTGGAACTACCCGCTCCTCCAGGCCAGTTGGAAGATCGCCCCCGCCCTCGCCGCCGGCAACACCTTCGTCGTCAAGCCCAGCGAGATCACCCCGCTCACCACGGTCGCCCTCATCGACCTGCTCACCGAGGCCGGTCTCCCCGCGGGCGTCGCCGGTGTCGTCACCGGCCCCGGTCAGTCGGTCGGCGCCCGGCTCGCCGAGCACCCGGACGTCGACCTGGTCTCCTTCACCGGCGGCCTGGTCAGCGGCACCAAGGTCGCCCAGGCCGCCGCCCCGACCGTGAAGAAGGTCGCCCTCGAACTCGGCGGCAAGAACCCCAACGTCGTCTTCGCCGACGCCTGCGCCACCGAGGAGGGCTTCGACACCGCCGTCGACCAGGCCCTCAACGCCGCCTTCATCCACAGCGGCCAGGTCTGCTCGGCCGGCGCCCGTCTCATCGTCGAGGAGCCGCTGCGCGAGCGCTTCGTCGCCGAACTCGCCCGCCGCGCCGGACGGATCCGCCTCGGCCGCGGCACCGAGGACGGCGTCGAGTGCGGCCCGCTCGTCTCCGAGCAGCAGCGCGCCAAGGTCGAGAACTACGTCGCCTCGGCGCTCGCGGAGGGCGCGGTGCTGCGCTCCGGCGGCCGGCGCCCCGACCCCGCGCCGGAACGCCCCGCCACCGGCTACTTCTACGAGCCGACGGTCCTCGACCAGTGCCATCGCGCGATGAGCGTCGTACGCGAAGAGGTGTTCGGGCCGGTCCTCACCGTCGAGACCTTCCGCACCGAGGACGAGGCCGTGGCACTGGCCAACGACACCGAGTACGGCCTCGCCGGCGCCGTCTGGACCGCCGACGCCGGCCGCGCCCGTCGGGTGGCCGGCCGGCTGCGGCACGGCACCGTCTGGATCAACGACTTCCACCCCTACCTCCCCCAGGCGGAGTGGGGCGGCTTCGGCAAGAGCGGCGTCGGCCGCGAGCTGGGGCCGGCCGGCCTCGCCGAGTACCGCGAGACCAAGCACGTCTACCAGAACCTGGCGCCGAAGCCGGTCCGCTGGTTCGCGGGCTGAACACCGGCTTCCGTACCCACCCGCGGCTTTCGCACCCACCCGCGACTTCCGCACGGCTCAGCGACCTCCGTCCGCCCCCCACTCCCGTACGACACAGCGGCCTCCGTACGCCCCCACTCCCGTGCGAAGCCCCCGACTCCCGTACGTCCCCCGCACCTTGGAGCGACCCCCTCATGCCCGAGACCCCCCATCTCTACGACTACGTCGTCATCGGCGGCGGCACGGCAGGCTCCGTCATAGCCTCCCGTCTGACCGAGGACCCCGGCGTCACCGTCGCCGTCATCGAGGGCGGCCCCAGCGACGTCGGCCGCGAGGACGTGCTGACCCTGCGCCGCTGGATGGGCCTGCTGGGCGGCGAACTCGACTACGACTACCCCACCACCGAGCAGCCACGCGGCAACTCCCACATCCGGCACAGCCGCGCCCGTGTCCTCGGCGGCTGTTCCTCCCACAACACCCTCATCGCCTTCAAGCCGCTGCCCTCCGACTGGGACGAGTGGGAGGCGGCCGGCGCCAAGGGCTGGGGCCCGGTGCCGATGGAGGCGTACTACGCCCGGCTGAGGAACAACATCGTGCCGGTCGACGAGAAGGACCGGAACGCCATCGCCCGCGACTTCGTCGACGCGGCGCGGAAGGCGACGGACGTCCCCCTGATCGAGGGCTTCAACAAGGAGCCGTTCACCGACGGCGCCGGCTTCTTCGACCTGGCCTACCACCCCGAGAACAACAAGCGCTCGTCGGCGTCGGTGGCGTATCTCCACCCGGTGATGGACGAACGCCCCAACCTGACGATCCTGCTGGAGACCTGGGCGTACCGGCTGGAGCTCGACGGCACCCGCGCCGAGGGCGTCCACGTCCGTACCGAGGACGGCGAGGAACTGCTGATACGGGCCCGCCGCGAGGTCGTCCTGTGCGCCGGCGCCGTCGACTCCCCGCGGCTGCTGCTGCATTCGGGCATCGGACCGGCGAAGGACCTCGAAGCCCTCGGCATCCCCGTCGTCCACGACCTGCCCGGCGTCGGCGAGAACCTCCTCGACCACCCGGAGTCGGTGATCGTCTGGGAGACGAACGGCCCCATCCCGGACAACTCCGCGATGGACAGCGACGCCGGCCTGTTCGTGCGCCGCGACCCCGAACACCCGGGCCCGGACCTGATGTTCCACTTCTACCAGGTGCCGTTCACGGACAACCCGGAGCGGCTGGGCTACGAGCGCCCCGCCCACGGCGTCTCGATGACCCCCAACATCCCCAAGCCGAAGAGCCGCGGCCGTCTGTACCTGACGAGCGCGGACCCGTCGGTCAAACCGGCCCTCGACTTCCGCTACTTCACCGACGAGGACGACTACGACGGCCGCACCCTGGTCGACGGCATCCGTATCGCCCGCGAGATCGCGCGCACCGAACCGCTGGCGAGCTGGCTGAAGCGCGAGGTGTGCCCGGGGCCGGACATCACCGGCGACGAGGAGCTGAGCGTGTACGCCCGCAGTGTCGCGCACACCGTGTACCACCCGGCCGGAACCTGTCGCATGGGCGCCGCCGATGACGAACTCGCCGTCGTGGATCCCGAGTTGAGGATCCGTGGCCTGGACGGCATCCGCGTCGCGGACGCCTCCGTCTTCCCGACGATGACCGCCGTGAACCCGATGATCGGGGTGCTGATGGTCGGCGAGAAGGCGGTCGACCTGATCGGAGGTGGTGCGTGATGGATACGACGACGCCCAAGGCGACCACGAGCACGCAGCAGAGCACAAACACGCAGCAGAGCACGACCACGCAGCAGCCGGTGTTCGCCGTCGAAGGCCTGTGGAAGGTCTTCGGCCCGAAGGCGGACCGCATCCCCGCCGACCCCGAGCTGACCACCCTGGAACCCGCCGAACTCCGCTCCCGCACAGGCTGTACGGCCGCCGTCCGTGACGTCTCCTTCGATGTGCGCAAGGGCGAGGTCTTCGTGGTGATGGGCCTGTCCGGCTCGGGCAAGTCCACCCTGGTCCGCTGTCTGACCCGGCTCATCGAGCCCACCGCCGGCACCATCGCCATCGACGGCGAGGACGTGCGCGCCATGGACCGGTCCCGGCTGCGCGAACTGCGCCGCCACCGCGCCGCGATGGTCTTCCAGCACTTCGGCCTCCTCCCGCACCGCACGGTCCTCGACAACGTGGCGTACGGCCTGGAGATCCAGGGCGTGGGCAAGGCGGAGCGGCGGAAGCGGGCGGCCGAGGTCGTCGCCAAGGTCGGCCTGGAGGGCATGGAACAGCGCCGCCCGGCCCAGCTGTCCGGCGGTCAGCGCCAACGCGTCGGCCTGGCAAGGGCGTTGGCCGTCGACCCCGAAGTCCTCCTCTTCGACGAGCCGTTCAGCGCCCTCGATCCCCTCATCCGCCGGGACATGCAGGAGGAGGTGGTCCGTCTGCACCGTGAGGAGGGCCGGACGATGGTCTTCATCACCCATGACCTGAGCGAGGCACTGAAGCTGGGCGACCGTATCGCCCTGATGCGCGACGGACGGGTCGTCCAGCTGGGCACCCCGGAGGAGATCGTGGGCAGCCCGGCCGACGACTACGTACGCGAGTTCGTCCGGGACGTACCGCGCGAGCAGGTGATGACGGTACGGACGGCCATGCGACCCGGCGGGTGCGACGGCCCGGAACATCCCGGCGCACTCGGCCCGGACGAGGTCGTGGCCGACGCGATCAAGGTCGTCGCGCGCAGCGGCAGGGCGGCCTGTGTCGTGGAGGACGGGCGCTGTCTCGGCGTGGTCGACCACGAAAGGCTCCTCGGCGTCGTCGCCGGAACGGAGCCGCGGAAGGAGGCCGTCTGATGGCGACGGTCACCGCGTCCGCTCCCCGCACGCTCCCCAGCGGCCTCCTCAAACACCGGGCCGCGCGGAAGCTCCTGCTCCTCGCCCTCGTCGCCGCCGTCCTCGTCCCCCTGGCCAACGCCCGGTGGGCCAGCGGCAGTTGGCCCGAGGCCCTCACCGTCGACCTCTCCAAACCCCTCACCGGCGCCAGCAACTGGATCATCGACAACCGCGACACCCACCCCCTCTTCCTCTACGGCTTCGGCTACGTCAGCAACGCGGTCGTGATCTCCGTACGCGCCGTCTATCTGGTCCTGCTCGCCGCCGGCTGGGCCGGTGTCACGGCCGTCGGCGCGCTGGTCGCCTGGCGGGTGGCCGGTGTCCGGCTCGCCCTCGGCACCGCGGCCGCCTTCCTGGCCTGCGGGCTGCTCGGCATGTGGGTGCCGACCATGCAGACGCTGGCCCTGATGGTCGTGGCCGTGCTCGCCTCGGTGATCGTGGGCGCACTGCTCGGCCTCGCCGCCGGGCTCTCCGACCGCCTCGACCGGGCCCTGCGCCCGGTCCTGGACACCATGCAGGTGCTCCCGGCCTTCGCCTACCTCCTCCCGGTCGTCCTGGTCTTCGGCATCGGCGTCCCCGCGGCCGTCCTCGCCACCGTCGTCTACGCCGCCCCGCCGATGGCCCGCCTCACCTCCCTCGGTCTGCGCGGCGCGGACAAGGAGGTCCTGGAGGCGGTCGACTCCCTCGGCGCCACCGCGCGCCAGCGCCTGCTGACCGCCCGTATCCCGCTGGCCCGCAAGGAACTCCTCCTCGGCCTCAACCAGACGATCATGATGGCCCTCTCCATGGCGGTCATCGCGTCCGTCATCGGCGCCGCCGGCCTCGGTGACCGCGTCTACCAGGCCCTCGCCTCGGTCGACGTGGGCGCGGCCCTCGCGGCCGGTATCCCGATCGTGCTGCTGGCCGTCGTCCTGGACCGGGTCACCGGCGCGGCGGGCGAACACGCCGGAGAGGAGCACGGGAACACCCGGCGGCGCTGGCTGTACGCGGCCGTCGCCGCCGTGGCGACCGCTGTCGCCGGACGTCTCGCGGGCCGCCTCGACTGGCCCGAGGCCTGGACCCTGAACATCGCCGGCCCGGTCAACCGCGCCGTCGACTGGATGACCGCCCACCTCTACTCCGGCGTCCCCGTCGTGGGCGGTACCGCCGACTGGGCGGGCCACTTCACCACCTGGGTCCTGGACCCGGTCCGGGGCGGCCTCCAGTGGCTGCCCTGGTGGTCGGTGCTGCTGCTGGTCGCCACCCTCGCCTGGCTGATCGGCACCTGGCGCACCGCGCTCACCGCGGTCCTGGCGATGGCGGGGATCGGCGTGCTGGGTGTGTGGAAGCCGTCTCTCGACACGCTCTCCCAGGTCCTCGCCGCCGTCGCCGTCACCCTGGTCCTGGGCCTCGCCACCGGCATCGCCGCGGCCCGCAGCGACCGCGTCGAGCGTCTGCTGCGGCCCGTGCTGGACGTCTTCCAGACCATGCCGCAGTTCGTGTACCTGATCCCGGTCGTCGCACTGTTCGGTGTCGGCCGCGCGCCGGCGGTCGCCGCGGCCGTCGTCTACGCGCTGCCCGCCGTCGTACGCATCACCACCCAGGGGCTGCGCCAGGTCGACCCGGCCGCCCTGGAGTCGGCGCGCTCCCTCGGCGCGACCCCCGTGCAGCAGCTGCGGCAGGTCCAGCTCCCGCTCGCCCGGCCCGCGCTGCTGCTGGCCGTCAACCAGGGGGTCGTCCTCGTCCTCGCCGTCGTCATCATCGGCGGACTGGTCGGCGGCGGCGCCCTCGGCTACGACGTGGTGTTCGGGCTGGCACAGGGCGATCTGGCGACGGGCCTGGTGGCCGGCGGAGCGATCGTCTGCCTGGGCCTGATGCTGGACCGGGTGACGCAGCCGACGGAACGCCGTACGAAGAAGGGAGCGTGACATGCGAGTCCGTACGACCGCCGCGGTGGCGTCCGTCCTGCTGCTGACCGGTTGCGGCGCCGCCGACATGACCAAGCAGGCCTCGCCCTTCGCCAACGCGGGGGGCGCGAGGAGCGTGACCCTCTCCGTCCAGTCCTGGGTCGGCGCCCAGGCCAATGTCGCCGTCGCCCAGTACCTCCTGGAGCACAAGCTCGGCTACCGCGTCGACACCGTGCAGGTCGACGAGGTCCCCGCGTGGGACGCGCTCAGCCAGGGCCGGGTCGACGCGATCCTGGAGGACTGGGGCCACCCCGACCAGGAGAAGCGGTACGTCGACGACAAGAAGACCATCGCGCGCGCCGGCGGTCTCGGGGTCACCGGGCACATCGGCTGGTTCGTGCCGACGTACCTGGTCGAGCAGCACCCCGACATCACCGACTGGAAGAACCTCGACAAGTACGCCTCCCTCTTCCGCACCCCGGAGAGCGGCGGCAAGGGGCAGCTGATGGACGGCTCGCCGTCGTACGTCACCAACGACAAGGCGCTGGTGAGGAACCTGAAGCTGGACTACCAGGTGGTGTTCGCCGGTTCGGAGGCCGCGCAGATCACCCAGATGAAACAGTTCGCCAAGGAGAAGAAGCCCTTCCTGACGTACTGGTACGCCCCGCAGTGGCTGTTCAAGAAGGTCCCGATGACCGAGGTGAAGCTGCCGCCCTACAAGGAGGGCTGCGACGCCGACGCGGCGAAGGTCGCCTGCGCCTACCCGCACACCCCGCTGCAGAAGTACCTCAACGCCGACTTCGCGAAGAAGGGCGGCAAGGCGGCGGCCTTCCTGAAGAATTTCAGGTGGACGACGGAGGACCAGAACGAGGTCTCCCTGATGATCGCCGACCAGAAGCTCACTCCCGAGCAGGCGGCGAAGAAGTGGGTGGACAGCCATCCCTCCACGTGGCAGGCGTGGCTGCCGTGATCACGGCCGCTTCATCAGCTCCCCGGCCATCCCCTCCAGCGCCAGCGAGGCCCAGCGCAGCAGTCCGGGCCCGAACGTGACACGGGTGGCCCCGAGTTCACCGAGTTCGGCGGGGATCGGGCCACCGCCGTCGAGCCTGCCGTGCACATTGATCGGCCCCTGGATCCCGGACCGCAGCAGCGGGAGTACGCCCGTCGGGGCGCCGATCGGATAGACGCAGTCGGCGCCGGCGGCGACGTACAACGCGGCCCGCTCGATGGCACGTTCGGGGTTTCCGTCGCCGTACGCGAAGACGTCGACACGGGCGTTGACTAAGAGGGCGGCCCCGGCCGCGTGGCGCACCTCGGCCAGCCACTCGGCGTGCTGGTGCGGATCCTTGAGGACGCCTCCGCCGGAGTCCTCCAGGTTGCAGCCCACGGCGCCCGTCTCCAGGAGCCGTTCCACCAGCTCCTTCGGCGCCAGCCCGTACCCGCCCTCCAGGTCGGCCGACACCGGCACGTCCACGGCCCGGGAGACGCGCGCCACCGCGGCGAACATCTCGTCGGCCGGTACGGCGCCGTCCTCGTACCCCAGGGAGTGCGCGATCCCCGCGCTGGGCGTCGCCAGTGCCGGGAACCCGGTCTGCGTGAACACCCGCGCGCTGGCCGCGTCCCAGGGGCCGGGCAGGACGAGAGGGTCGTCCGGCGCACGGCGCCGGTGCAGGGCACGGAAGACGTCGACCTTGTTCACGGTGTGTACCCCCCAGGCGGGATCCGGCGGCTGACCATCACCCGGTTCCAGTTGTTGATGGCGACCAACAAGCCTATGAGATGGGCCAGTTGGCGTTCGTCGAAGCTGGGTCGCCGAGTCCCCGCTTCGCGGCGGCGCTGAGCGCGGACATCGCCTGCGCCACCGCACCGTCGAGCACCCGCGTACGGGCCGTCATGCGAAATCGCCCGCCTGGTAGTGCCCCGGGACCGCCCGCGTGGTCACCCCGAAACGGTTCCACGCGTTGATCACCGCGATGGTGGCGATCAGCTGGGCCAGCTCGGTCTCCTCGAAGTGCTCGGCGGCCTTCTCGTACACCTCGTCGGGCACGAAACCGTCGGTCAGGACGGTGACGGCCTCCGTCAGCTCGATCGCGGCGAGCTCCTTTCGCGTGTAGAAGTGCCGTGACTCCTCCCACGCGGGCAGCTGCACGATCCGCTGGACGCTCTCGCCGGCCGCGAGCGCGTCCTTGGTGTGCATGTCGAGGCAGAAGGCGCAGTGGTTGAGCGCGGAGGCGCGCAGCCGCACCAGCTCCACCAGCCGGGGGTCGAGGCCCTGCTTGGCGGTCGTGTCGAGGCGGACCATCGCCTTGTAGACCTCGGGGGCGTGCTTGGCCCAGTGCATCCGGGCGGGCCGCTCGGCGGCGTGGTCGGTGGCGTACTCGGTGGAGTGGTCGGTGGTTGTCTCTGTGCTCATGCCCTCGACCCTAGAAGCCGGGCAGCCCAGGGGTATGGTCCATTTCCATGGCGAAATCGTGGGCCACTTTCGGCGTCGACCTGCATCTGGAACCGAGCGGACCAGGTGTCCGCCGGGGCCTCACCGACGCCCTGCGCGAGGCCGTCCGAACCGGCCGCCTGGCCCCGGGCACCCGGCTGCCCTCCTCCCGCTCCCTCGCCGCCGACCTGGGCATCGCCCGCAACACGGTCGCCGACGCGTACGCCGACCTGGTGGCCGAGGGCTGGCTCACGGCCCGGCAGGGCTCGGGCACGAGCGTCGCAAGGGGAGCGGCCGCGGCGGGGGCACCGGATGCGGGGGTGCCTGCCTCGGGGGTGCCTGCGGTGGGGGCGCCTGGGGCGGAAGTGCCTGCGGCGGGAGCGCCGGTCACGGCCGGCCCACGCCTCTCCGGCCGCCCCGCCTACAACCTGATCCCCGGCACTCCCGACCTCGCCGCCTTCCCGCGCGCCCAGTGGCTCAAGGCAGCCCGCCGCGCCCTCGCCACCGCGCCGAACGAGGCCTTCGACTACGGCGACCCCCGCGGCCGTGTCGAACTGCGCACCGCCCTCGCCGGCTACCTCGCCCGCGCGCGTGGCGTACGCACCGGCCCGGACCGCGTCCTGATCTGCTCCGGCATCTCGCACGGCCTGCGCATCCTCGCGGCGGTCCTGCGGGCACGCGGCGCAGACACGGTCGCCGTGGAGTCCTACGGCCTGCACGTCCACTGGGACCTGCTCGCCGACGCCGGACTGCGCACGGTCCCCCTGCCGTTCGACGAACGGGGCACGGATCCCGGCCGGTTGGCGGACCAGCAGGCCGTACTGCTCACCCCCGCACACCAGTTCCCGATGGGCGGCGTGCTGCACCGCGACCGCCGGGCGGCCGTCGTCGACTGGGCCCGCCGCACCGGCGGAGTGGTCGTCGAGGACGACTACGACGGCGAGTTCCGCTACGACCGTCAGCCCGTCGGGGCCCTCCAGGGCCTCGACCCGGACCATGTCGTCCACATGGGCACGGCCAGCAAGTCCCTCGCCCCCGGTCTGCGCCTGGCCTGGCTGGTGCTGCCGCCGGGACTCCTCGGCGAGGCGCTGCGGGCGAAGGGCCGCGTCGACTCCAGCGGGGTCCTGGACCAGCTGACCCTCGCCGAGTTCATCGTCTCCGGCGCCTACGACCGCCACGTCCGCGCGGCCCGGCTGCGCTACCGGCGCCGCCGCGACGCCCTGGTCGCCGAACTCGCCCGGCGGGCCCCGCACATCCACGCCACCGGCATCGCGGCCGGTCTGCACATCGTGCTGCGCCTTCCGCCGGGCACCGAGCAGGCGACCCTGCGGGCGGCGGCCTGGCAGGACCTCGCGGTGCACGGCCTGCGCCTCTACCGCCATCCGCAGGCCACGACCCGGCCCCCGGACGCCCTGGTGGTGGGGTACGGGACACCGCCGGACCACGCCTGGTCGGGTGCCCTGGACGCACTGTGCGCCGCCCTGCCGGACCTGCCGGAAAAGACGGAAACCGTGTCTTGATCGGGCCGTTTTCTTTTCAGGAATAAGGTCGCACGGATAGAGTCACCTCATGAGCGATTCAATATCCCGTGTGGCCCTGAAGAAAATCACCCCCGATGTGTCCAAGGCGATGGGTTCCCTGCACGCCGCCGCCGTTTCCGCGGCGCAGGACGCCAAGGTGGAACCGGAAATCCTGGAGCTGATCAGGATCCGCGCCTCGCAGATCAACGGCTGCTCGTTCTGCCTCGACATGCACACCAAGGACGCCCGCGCGGCCGACGAGACCGAGCAGCGGATCTACGCGCTGAGCGCGTGGCGGGAGACCCCCTTCTTCACCGAACGCGAGCGCGCCGCACTGGCGTTGACCGAGGCCGTGACCCTCATCGCCGACGACCGCGTACCGGACGCCGTCTACGCCGAGGCCGCCGAGGTCTTCGACGAGGCCCAGATCGCGGCCCTGATCTGGGCGGCCACCGTCATCAACGCCTACAACCGGATCGCCATCGCGACCCGGATGACGCCGGGCGCCTATCAGCCGGCGAAGAAGTAGCGGAACAGGAAATGTGTAATACGGGCATCGAGTTATTCCGATGCCCGTACTCCTATGTCTCCCGCTTATTACGGCAGCGGCTCCATGATGTCGTCCAGCCATTTCCGCCATTCCGGTGCGCGAAGTGTCGGGCCCGCCTCGATCGGCCCTTCCGCCGCACCCGCCTCGCCGGGCTCACCGGTCTCGCCGGCCCAGCTGGTCACCGGCCGGATGCCGTGCAGGGCGTTCACCAGCCACACCTCCAGGCCGTCCAGTTCCGCGACCGTCCGCTCGCGGTGGGCGACCCGGATGCCCTCACGGTGGGCCCGTTCCTGGATGAGGGCGACGGTCACCCCGGGCAGGACGGGCAGCCGGGGCGGCGGCAGACACAGGGTGTCGTCCTCCCACCACAGCACGCTCGCGGTGGCCGCCTCCAGCACGATCCCGGTCGGCGCCACGAGCACCGCCTCGTCGGCCCCCTCGACGGAGGCCCGCCGCCGGACCCGGGCGAGTGTCTCCAGGTCGGGCCCCTTGCGGCGAGGCACGGTCCGCGGATCGGACTGGCCCGTGGCCCAGACCCGTACACCCGTACCGAGCGGAGGCGCGACCCGCAGGAGTAGCCGCAACTCCCGTGCTCCCACGCCCAGTTCCACCCGCGGAAACCACTCGCCCGTACGTGGCAGCGCGTCCGTCATGTCCCGCCAGAACTCCAGCAACCGGCGCAACGGCGGCCCGTCGCACTCCCCGCAGGCCCGCAGGAAACGCTCCCGATGCCGCTCGAACCCGCGCACCCTCCCCTCCCGCACCAGCCAGGAGTCCGCCACGAGCAGCCGCCCGCCACGCTCCTGGACCGGGATCAGCCCGCCGGCGGGTGTCCACGCCGACAGGCCTTCCATGACGACAGGTTGAGCCACAGCCGTACCTCCAGAGCTCTCAGTACTTACGGCCCGCCACCGCGGGCGCCCCGCCCCGGGGCCCGTACGGCGCGTGCTCCAGCCACGCCCCGCACCACGGCAGCACCGGCGCCAGCGCGGCCGCCGCACGCTGCCGGGCCCGTACGATCCGTCGTTTGGGGCGCAGATGGTCCAGCGCGGTGCCGGCGGCGGCGCTGTTGTACAGGGCGGCCGCCCGCCGTACATGGGCGAACTCGTCCACCGCCTCCGCCGTCCCCGCCGCGATCGCCCGCGCGGCCGCCGCCGCGTCCGCGATCCCGCTGTTCATGCCGCGCGCGCCGAACGGCGGGAACAGATGCGCCGCCTCACCCACGAGCAGCACCCGCCGACGCGCATCGGCGAACTCGGCCGCGACCATCCGCAGGAACCGGTACGTGGACACCCACAGCAGCCGTTCCGTGTACGCCTCTCCCACGACCGCCGGCAGCCACCGCCGTACGCTCTCGCGTGTCCCGAAGTCCTCCTGCGCGTCGTCGTCCCGGCACTGCAGGTCGATCTGGAACCCGCCGGTGAACGGCACCCGCATCACACTGCGCCGCCCGACGCCCGGATGCTCGTAGTGGAAGACGCGCTCCGACGACGGCTCGGTGTCCGGGAGTTCGGCCACGTCGACGACGACATGGAACCCCTCACCCCGCTCACCCTCCATGGCGATCCCGAGCCCCCGGCGCACGGCGGACCGCGCCCCGTCGGCGGCGACGACGAACTCGGCGCTCCACTCCCGCCCGTCCGCACAGGCCAGTTCGACGCCCGACTCCGTCGTCCGTACGCCCGTCACCCGCGCGTCCCACTCGAACTCCACCCCGGACCGCTCGCAGGCGGCCCGCAGGAAGCGCTCGGTGTCGACCTGGCGCAGACTGGTGAAGGGCGGCGGCCCCGATGGGGGAGGGAACGTACGGGAGTACACCTCACGGCCGCGGTAGAGGGTCCGCTTGGTCTGCCAGGTCCGTCCGTAGGAGGTGATCTCCTCGGCCAGCCCCGGCTGCATGCCCTCCAGCAGGGCGAGGGTCTCCCGGTGCACGAACAGGGCCCGACTGCCCGGCCGCACCCGGTCCTTCGCCTCCGCCTCCAGGAGCACGACCGGCAGGCCGTGCGCCCGCAGCCCGAGCGCCGCCGACAGCCCGACGGGCCCGGCTCCCACCACCACGACCGGTCTCACGCGTGTGCGCCCTGCGCCAGCAGCCGGCTGATCTCCACCCGCTTCACCTTCCAGGTCGCCGTCATCGGCAGCTCCTCGAACCGCCACTGACGCGGCTCGGCCATCGCCGGCAGATCGGCGGTCGCCTCCCGCCACCGCTCCGGATCGAGAGGCTCCTCCCCGCGTACGCACACCACCGGCACCGGCTCCCGGTCCGCCCCCGGCACGATGACGACCTCACGCAGCTCCTCCAGCCGGTCCATCAGGGCGTCCTCGACCTCCAGATTGCTGTGCACGGCGTCGATCTGGTCGATCTCCCGGTCGATCAGATACAGCGCGCCGAGACGGCTCCGATAACCCATGTCGCCCATCTCCCACCAGCCGTCGTTGAGCTGACGGTCGTAGCGGTCCTGCATGCCCAGGTAGGTGAGGATGCGGCCCCGGGTGCGGGCCTCGATCCGGCCGGGTGTGCCGGGCGCGGCGGGCCGTCCGTCGTTCCCGGTGACCCGCACCCGGGTGAACCCGGGTATCCCGGTCCCGACCCTCCGCCCGTCCGCCCGCGCCGCACTGCGCCGGGTGAACCACTGGAAGGCGACCGGCCCCGTCTCGCTCTGTCCGTACAGCTGGATCAGCCAGGGCGTACGCCGCTTCGAGGCGTCCAGCAGCCGCCGTACCGTCCGCGGATGGATCGCGTCGAACGTCGACCCGTACGACCGCACCCGCGACAGCGGCGCCCCGGGCGCGTCGGCCAGCTCCTCCCACAGCACGAAGGTGTTGGGGTGGGTCTCGACGATGCCGGGCCGGTGGCGCACGAGCAGCGGTCCCACCGCGGCCGGGTCCGGGTCGGTGATCAGCACCAGCGGGCTGCCGAAGTGCAGCAGCACGCCGAGGAGATGGTAGAAGCGCGAGTGCACGAACGACATGTGCAGCGCCGCCGTCTCCCCGCGCGTGGGCCAGCCCATCGCCTTCTGCGGTACGAGCCTGTTCCACATGGTGTTCGCGCAGTGCACGGCGAGCTTGGGCAGACCGGTGGTCCCCGAACTGTGGGTGATCAGGGCGGGCTCGCGGGGGTGCAGCCGTACGGCGGGCGGGCGTTCGGACCCGGCGTACCTCTCCAGGTCGTCGACGGCGAGCGTGTCGCGCACGGCGAGGCCCACGCCCTTCAACGGCCCTTCCAGCTTGGTCCGGTCGGTGATCAGCCACGGCTGCCGCAGCCGCTCGACCAGCTCCCCGACCACCTCTCCGGCGAGGGCCGGCGAGAGCAGCACGGGCACCGCGCCGATCCGGGAGACCGCGCAGGTCAGCAGGACGATGTCGACATTGTCCGTCTTGTGGACCACGACCTGCTCGGAGGGCCGTACCCCTGCCTCCCACAGCCGTCCCGACAGCTCCTCGACGATGTCCGCCAGGGCCGCGTAGGTGAGGTCGACGCCGAGCTCGGGATGGGTGTCCAGGGGCCGGTCGAGCGTGACGAAGACGGCCCCGTGGCGGTCGGCCGCACGGCGGAACATCGGGCCGAGGTAGAACCCCCGGTCGGTGAACGGGGGTTGCTGCTCTCGCATGGGGCCGTTCCTTTCAGTGGGGTTCAGCAAGTCGGTGGGGTGCGCCGAGCGGGGGTGCGGCGGTCGGGGCGAGGCGGTCGGGGTGCACCGATTCGGTGGGGGTCGGGCCGGTGGGGGATTCGGGCCGGGTGGGGGTTCACCAGGCGCCCTGACGGACCAGGTGGCGGCGGAGCTTGCCGGTGGGGGTGCGGGGGAGGGAGGGGACGAGGCTGACGCTGCGGGGGACCTTGAAGGCGGCCAGCCGCTCACGCGCCAGACGCAGCAGGTCTTCCTGGAGGGCGCCGGTCGGATCCGGGGCGGCCGGTACGACGAAGGCGCGCAGCCTGCTCGCCCCGGTCCCGTCGGTGACGGCGGCCACCGCGACCTCCTTGACCGCCGGGTGGCCGCGCAGGACGGCCTCCACCTCCAGCGGGGAGACGGTGATGCCGCCGACCATCTCCATGTCGTCGGCACGGCCCAGGTGCCGGTAGGTGCCGTCGTGCTCGCGGCGCGCCCGGTCATGGGTGGCGAGCCAGCCGCCGACCAGGGTGCGGTCGGTCTCCTCGGGCCGGTTGAGATAGCCGGGCGTCAACGTCGGCCCGCGCACCCAGAGTTCGCCCTCCGCACCGTCCTCCACGGGGCGGCCGGCGCGGTCGCGCAGCTCCACCTCGAACCCGGGGACGGGGCGGCCGACCGTGCCGGGGTGGTTGTGGTCGAAGCTGTTGGCGCAGAAGGCGTGACCGGCCTCGGTGGAGCCGATCTGCTCGAGCACCGGCGCCCCGAGCAGCTCGGTGACCTGCCGTCCGAGCCCGTCCGGCATGCCCTCGCCGGCCGACACGGCCGCCCGTACGGAGGCGAAGCACGCCTCGTGGCCACTGCCTCGGTCCGCCACCAGCGCCGCGTACGCCGAGGGCACGGAGTACAGCAGCGTCACCCGATGCCGGGCCACCAGCTCGTCCACGGCGGCCGGGGTGGGCCGCCGGTCCACCAGCACCGCGGACGAACCGGAGAACAGCGGGAAGACGAACGCGTTGCCGAAGCCGTAGGCGAAATAGAGCTTCGACACGGAGAGGGTCACGTCGTCCTGTGTGATCCGCAGCAGCCGGCGCCCGATGAGGTCGTGATACGCCTTCGGGTCGCCGTGTGTGTGCAGCACCCCCTTGGGACGGCCCGTGGTGCCGGACGTGTACTGCACATACAGGGGGCTGTGCGCGTCGACCGGGTACGCGGAGGCCGGCCCGGCGGTCGCGGTGAGCGCCAGCAACTGGTCCGCGCCGAGCCGGGGGCGGTCCGCGAACCGGTCCTCGAGGCCCGGGCCCGTCACGCACAGTACGGCCCCGGTGTCGGCGGCCATGAACGCCTGGTCGGCCGCCGGGAGTTCGGGGTTCACCAGCACGGCCACGGCACCCAGCCGGGCGGTGGCGAGGAACGCCGTCACCCAGGCGATCCCGTCCGGCAGCGCCAGCACCACCCGGTCACCGGGCCGTACCCCGTGGCCGGCCAGCACGGTGGCCGTCCTCGCGGCGAGCGCGTGCACCTCGCCATGGGTCCAGACACGATGCCCCTGGTGGAAGGCGGGCCGAGCGGCCCAGCCACGGCGCTCGGCGAGATCGGCCAGCTGGGCGGCGAGATTGCCGGGCATTTGCGTGCCGGCTTCGGCGTCGAGCCGGGTGTCGGTCTCCATGTCGGCCTCGACCAGGGACGGCACGGTCTGCGGAGTCGTCGTCATCGCACCGACTCCTCGGCCACCGTGTGCTCATGCCGGGCATCCACGCGGGCCGTGGTGAACTCCCGCTGCTCCCGAACGCGGTCGGTGGTGTAGAGCCGCAGCGCCCGCATCTGCGCCGCCGTCTTCAGCAGCATCTCGTCGTACTCGGCGACCGGATCGGAGTCGAGCACGATCGCACCCCCGGCGCCCAGCTGCATCACCCCGTCGGCGATCACGGCGGTCCGTATGACGATGTTCAGATCCGCACCGCCGCTGCACCCCAGGTAACCGAGCGCCCCGGAGTACACGCCCCGCGCCTCGGTCTCCAGCGAGTCGATGATCTCCAGCGTCCGCAGCTTCGGCGCCCCGGTCATCGAACCGCCGGGAAAACAGGCCCGTACGCAGTCCACCGCGTCCGTACCGTTCCTGAGCCGCCCCTCGACGGTGGAGACCAGCTGATGCACGGTCGCGTACGTCTCCGTCGCCATCAGCCGCGTCACCCGCACCGAACCCGTACGGCACACCCGCCCCAGGTCATTGCGGAGCAGGTCGACGATCATCAGGTTCTCGGCCCGGGTCTTGGCGTCCGCCGCCAGCGCGTCCCGCAGCCGGGCGTCCTCCTCCGGCCCGTCACCGCGCGGCGCGGTCCCCTTGATCGGCCGGGCCTCGGCCACCCCGTCCCGGGTGATCCGCAGAAACCGCTCGGGGGAGGATCCGGCCACATCGACGTCCCCGAACCTCAGGAAGGCCGCGTACGGGGCCGGGTTGACCCGGCGCAGCACCCGGTAGAAGTCGAACGCGTCGGGCGGAGCGGGTAAGCGGGCCGCGTTGGTGAGACAGATCTCGTAGCTCGTCCCCGCCCTCAGCTCCCGTCGGCAGGCCTCGATATCGGCGATGTACCCGGCCCGGTCCCGCACCAGCCACGGCTCGGCGGCGCCGAGGTCGGGCTCGACGGCGGCGGGCGGCGGCGGACGTTCGGCATCCGCGGAGACGAAGGTCAGCTGGGCCACCGCGCTCTCCAGCCAGTCCTCGGCCTCCCGCGTGCCCTGCGGGGTGCCCTCGGCCAGACAGACCGCGTAGGTGAACCCCTTCAGATGGTCCACCGCGATCAACCGGTCCGCGAACAGCCAGCACGCGTCCGGGACTTCGGAGGAGTGCCGGTTCGGTGAACCGCAGTCGGCCTTCACCTCGTAGCCGAAGTAGCCGACATAGCCCCCGGTGAAGTCGAACGGCAGCCCGCCCGCATCCACCCTCCGGCTCGTCAACTGCCGTCTCAGATAGTCGAAGACGCTCGCCGCGACCTTCCGTGTCGGCCGCCCCGCCCGCTCGACCTCGCACCGTCCGCTCTCGACGTCGTAGCGCACATACTCCGCGAGCGGCCCGCTGTCGTCACCGAAGAACGAGAACCGCGACCGCCCCTCCTCGACCAGGGCGCTGTCCAGCCAGAACGACCGCCGGGACGCCCCGTACATCCGGGTGAAGGCGGCCTCCGTGTCGACCGCGCCGGCGATCCGGCGGGAGTGCAGCCGGTAGGCGGGGGCGGCCCCGGATGCCCGGCGAGGACGCGGGATCGCCGTCACGGAGGCCGGGATCGCCGCCGCGTCCGGGGTGACCGCGGTGTTCTTGGTCCGCAGTCTGCGGGCCCGCTTCGCCGTGAGATTGCGGAAGTTGACCAGCATCCGGTGCCCGTACTCGGTGAGCACCGACTCCGGATGGAACTGCACCCCCCACAGCGGCCGGCCGCGGTGCCTGATCCCCATCAGCACCCCGTCCTCCGCCCAGGCGGTGGCCTCCAGCATCTCCGGCAGCGGCTCGCGCACCGCCAGCGAGTGGTAGCGGACGGCGGTGAAGTCCTGCGGGAGTCCCTGGAACAGGTCCCGTCCGTCGTGCCGGACCGTGGACAGATGCCCGTGCCGGGGCTGCGGTGCGGGCGCCACCACGCCCTGTTCCCCGAGCGCGATGCCCTGGTGCCCCAGGCAGACGCCGAGGACGGGGACGGTCGACTCGGCGAGCACCACGGCACTGAGCCCGAAGTCACGGGCCTCGGCCGGGTGCCCCGGCCCCGGCGACACCACGACATTGTCGAATTGCCCGAGGTATTCCACAAGATCGGGAATTCTGCTGGGGATGTCGTCGGCGTCGTTCAGGACCACAACCGGTTCCTCGCCGTTGACCTCGGCGATCAGCTGGAACAGGTTGTAGGTGTACGAGTCGTAATTGTCGATGAGCAGGGTCTTCACCCGCCCACCTCCCTTGGTTCGTTGCGGGCCTATGCGGTCCGTCTTTTGTGCCGTCCGCGAAGTGCCTGGAGAGGCGGATACAGCCATTTCTTGAAGAAACGCTGGAGCCGGGGCATCAGAATCCAGGTGACGATTGCCGTGACACACAGGCACAAGAACAGCGTGCGGACGAGCGGATTGAGTCCGCCGAGATAAGGAATGACAATGATATTGAACAGGAGTACCGGCGGAAAAACCGCACTCATGTTGATGAACCAGAGCTTCCATTTCGGCGGCGGGGTCGGCGCCTTCGGTGTGGTGGTCTGGGAGTCGAACCACACCTTGGAGCCCTGCACGCTCCGGCGCTCCGTCTCCCGGGCGAAGCCCGCCGTACGGATGTCCCACTGCGTCCGTTCGGTCGAGTCCTCCCAGGCTCGGGCCGTCCCGTCGCTGGCGAAGCGATAGACGACATGCCACTCCGCCTCTCGGTCGACAAGGACGCCACCCCCCATGAAGCCCGGCTGCTGTGCGCTCGCGCCGAGCATCGCCCACCCCCACGAGTGGAAGTCGGACTCGCGGCCAGGAGTCACGTGATAGGCCACGGTGACGGTGACGGGATTACTGGTCACGCCGTCCAGTACGCGGAAACTCCACAGCACGTTCAAATCTTCAACGATGTTTTTCCAGCTGTCCGTATCGTGCTCTTTTATCGGCCTTTCGGTCACCTTGACGTGCTCTGTGGGGCTGTACTCGAGGTAACTTTTCCCGAATTCGGGGAAGCGCTTGCCGGTTGGCTTGTCAAAGTTGCACGATCGCTTTCCCCGAGCCTTCCGGCTTTTCCGGATCGAAGGAGAAACATGTCCAGGTACGACTGGGATATGAACCACGAGGGAATAGACCGGGCCCGTTCCGTGATCGAGCCCGCACGGAAGGAAGTCACCGCCCATCCCATTTATCAGCGGATTGACGATCGCGCCGATCTGGCGACGTTCATGGAGCACCATGTCTTCGCGGTGTGGGACTTCATGTCCCTCCTCAAGTCCCTCCAACGGGACCTCACCTGCGTCGACGTCCCCTGGGTCCCCCGCGGCACGGAGGTGAGCCGGCGGCTCATCAACGACATCGTCCTCGTCGAGGAGAGCGACGAGCTCAACGGCGGCTTCACCAGCCACTTCGAGCTCTACCGCGCCGCCATGGCCGAAGCGGGCGCGGAGACGGCCCGCCTCGACACGTTCCTCGCCCTCCTCACCGAGGGCCACGGCGTCCCGGCCGCCCTGCGCGGCGCGCAAGTCCCGCTCCCCGCGTCGGAGTTCGTCCGCACGACCTTCGCCATCATCGAGGACCGGCCCCTGCACTGCCGGGCGGCCGCCTTCGCCTTCTCCCGCGAGGACCTGATCCCCGACATGTTCGACCAGGTCATCAGCAAGGAGGGGACCGAACACTTCCCCCTCTTCCGCGACTACCTCGCCCGCCACATCGAGGTCGACGGCGAGGAACACACCCCCATGGCCCTCCAGATGGTCGCCGACCTCTGCGGCACCGACGACACCCGCTGGGAAGAGGCCGTCGAAACGGCCACCCTCGCCCTGGAGGCCCGGTCACGCCTGTGGGACGGGATCACAGAGGCGATGGGGTGAGAACGGCGGGGGGAGAGGGAAGCTTTGGGCGCGGACGGTGGCTTGAGGCGTGCTGCTTCGGGAGCGGGCGGTGGCTTGAGGCGGGCGGCTTCGGGAGCGGGTGGTGGCTTGAAGGGTGGGGTGCGTGAGGTGGGCCCGAGAAGCCCGCCGGGACCGGCCCGCGCTGCGTGGCCGCCGCGACGGTCGCCAAAGGACCGAGCGTTGCGGGGCGCCGAGTCGTCACGCCGGCTCCACCGATGTCTCCCCCTCCACCGGCGCCTCCCCGAACCGTGCCAGCGCCAGCGCCCCCGCCACCGCGATCATGAAGCCCAGCACCGCGAGCCAGGTCAGGCCCTCCCGGGTACGGTCCCCGAGCCATACCACCCCCACCGCGGCCGGCCCGATCGTCTCGCCGATCACCATGCCGGCGGTCGCCGTGGTCACCGAGCCGCGCTGCAGCGCCGAGGTCAGCAGTAGGAAGGCGGCGCCTCCACCGATGAGCAGGGCGTACGTCGCCGGGTTGGTGAGCAGATGCGACGGGGCGAGTGTGTCGATCAGCCGCACCGACACCTCCACCACCCCGAACCCGAACCCGGCTCCCAGCCCGAGCACCAGCGCCCGCCCCCGCCCGGACCACCGCCCACCGAGCAGCCCGAGCAGCAGCACCGCGACGGCGACCGCGAGCATCGCCCACTTCAACGCCGCCGACCCGGCGCGATCCCCCTCGGCCCCCGACGCCAGCCCCAGCATCGCCAGCCCGGCGCACACGACCCCCACCGCGCCCCACTCCACCCCGCTGAGCCGCACATGCAGCAGCCGGGCCGCGACCACGCCCGTCACCGCCAGGCTGGAGGCGAGGGCAGCGGCCACCGCGTAGATGGGGATCGACCGCAGCGCCACGATCTGCAGCAGGAACCCCAGCCCGTCCAGGGCGAGCCCGGCCATGTACCGCCACTGCCGCAGCGCCCGCAGCAGCAGCGCCGCCTCCCCGCCGCCTCCCTCGGTCGCCGCCCGCGCGGCCACCGCCTGCAACACCGTCGCCGTACCGAAGCAGACCGCCGCACCGAGAGCGCACACCATCCCAAAGATCACAAAGTGACTGTAGGGGAGAGGCTCGTTGGGCGGGGGCGCCGGGAGCCGCGCTCTTACCTCTCTTTAGGCTGTGGTCCGAACAAGCCGGACGGCCACGGGCCAGCCACGCGGGACAGCCACAGCGAACGGGGAGACAAGAAGATGGCGGACGCACGCCGACAACTACGCTCGGGCACGGTCGTACTCGGCGGCATGGGCCTTCTCGCCGCCGCCCTCACCGCCTGCTCCTCCGAACCCGACAAGCGCTGCGTGGACCGCGACAGCTACAACCTGACCAAGGGCTACAAGGTCGTCGCCGACAAGAACTGCAAGTCCAGCAGCACCTCCGTCCACGGCATCTGGTACTACCAGGGCAAGAAGGAGGACGGCTGGGTCGACGGCGGTTCCTTCAGCAAGCCCGGCAAGTCCTCCGGCGGTTCCGGCCACGGGGTCTCCCGGGGCGGTTTCGGCGGCGGCAAGGGCAGTTCCGGCGGCTGAACCACCCATGCGGCGACACACCCTCACCCCCCGCCCCGGCTGGCAGCGGACCGTCGAGGAGCAGGGCCTCGTCTACCCCCTGACCCGTCACCCCGACGGCTCCCTGCGCCCCTACTGGGACGAGAGCGCCTACTACTCCTTCACCCTTGACGAGGTCGAGGCACTGGAGGAGACCGTCGAGGAACTCCACCGCATGTGCCTGGCCGCCGCCGAGCACATCGTCACGGGCGACCGCTTCTCCGACCTGGGCATCACCGACCCGCGCGTGGCCCAGGCGGTCGCCGAGGCCTGGCAGCGTCGCGCCGAACTCCCCTCCCTCTACGGCCGCTTCGACCTCCGCCACGACGGCACGGGCCCGGCGAAGCTCCTGGAGTACAACGCCGACACCCCGACCTCCCTGGTCGAGGCCGCCTCCCCCCAGTGGTTCTGGATGGAGGACCGCTTCCCGGGCGCCGACCAGTGGAACTCCCTCCACGAACGCCTCGTCGCCGCCTGGAAGCGACAGGCCACCCTCCTCCCGCCGGGCAGTCCCCTCTACTTCGCGCACTCCTCGGACGACGAACTCGGCGAGGACCTGATGACCGTCGCCTATCTGAAGGAGACCGCCGAACAGGCGGGTCTGGACACCGACTGGATCTCCATGGAGGAGATCGGCTGGGACCGTCTCTCCGGCCGCTTCGTCGACAGCCAACTCCGCTTCATCCGCAGCTGCTTCAAGCTGTACCCGTGGGAGTGGCTCACCACCGACCGCTTCGCCGGCCATGTCCTCGACACCCTCGACAACGGCGGCGGCACCGGCACCACCCTGTGGATCGAGCCCGCCTGGAAGATGCTGCTCAGCAACAAGGCGCTGCTCGCCGTCCTCTGGGAGCTGTACCCGGGCCATCCCAACCTTCTCCCCGCCTATCTGGACGGTCCCCGCGAGCTCGCCTCGACCACCGGTTACGTCGCCAAGCCCCTGCTGGGCCGCGAGGGAGCCGGCGTCACCGTCCATGAGCCCGGCAGCGACCCGGTCCCGCGCGAAGAGGCCTGCTGCTACCAGGGGTTGGCCCCGCTGCCCGACTTCGACGGCAACCGCGTCGTGCTCGGCGCGTGGGTGGTCGAGAACGAGTCGGCGGGCCTGGGCATCCGAGAATCCTCCGGGCTGGTCACGGACGAGTACGCACGCTTCCTGCCGCATCTGATCCGGTGACGCGCGGTTCCTGAGTGTCCCCTTGGCGCACGGCGGCCGGTGGTCCCCTGGCGCGCGGTGGTGGTGGCTAAAGGTCCAGTACAGCCCGCAGTTGGGTCAGTCCCCAGTCCAGATCCTCCTTTTCGACGACGAGGGGCGGTGCGAGGCGGATCGTCGGGCCGTGGGTGTCCTTCACCAGCACTCCGCGGTCCATCAGCTTCTCGGACACCTCCCGTCCCGTGCCGTACCGCGGATGGATGTCGACCCCCGCCCACAGCCCGCGCCCCCGGACCGCCGTGACCCGCCCCGCATCGGCCAGCCCCCGCAACCCCCGGTGCAGATGCGCCCCGAGCTCCGCCGCCCGCGCCTGGAACTCACCCGTCCGCAGCATCGCGATCACCTCCAGGGCCACCGCGCAGGCCAGGGGATTGCCGCCGAAGGTGGACCCGTGTTCCCCGGGAAGGAACACCCCGAGCACGGCGGCACTCGACACCACCGCCGACACCGGGACGATCCCGCCGCCCAGCGCCTTGCCGAGCACATACACATCGGGCACCACGTCCTCGTGCTCGCATGCGAAGGTCCTTCCCGTCCGCCCCAGCCCCGACTGGATCTCGTCCGCGACGAACAGGACCTCCCGCTCCCGGGTCAGCTCCCGCACCGCCGGCAGATAACCGCCCGGCGGCACCAGCACTCCCGCCTCGCCCTGGATCGGCTCCAGCAGCACGGCCACCGTGTTCTCCGTGACCGCCGAACGCATCGCCGTCAGATCGCCGTACGGCACGATCTCGAAGCCCGGTGTGTACGGCCCGAAGTCCGCGCGCGCGTCCGAGTCCGTGGAGAAGCTGATCAGCGTCGTCGTACGCCCATGGAAGTTGTTCCCGGCGACCACGATCTTCGCCATCTCCGCGGGTACGCCCTTGACCTTGTACCCCCACTTCCGGGCCGTCTTCACCGCGGTCTCCACCGCCTCCGCGCCCGTGTTCATCGGCAGCACCATCTCCATCCCGCACAGCTCGGCGAGCTCGGAGCAGAACGCCGCGAACCGGTCGTGGTGGAACGCCCGCGACGTCAGCGTCACCCGGTCCAGCTGCGCCTTCGCCGCCGCCACCAGCCGTCGGTTGCGGTGGCCGAAGTTGAGGGCCGAGTAACCGGCCAGCAGGTCCAGATACCGCCTCCCCTCCACGTCCGTCATCCAGGCGCCGTCGGCGGTGGCGACGACCACGGGCAGCGGGTGATAGGTGTGCGCACTGTGCGCGTCGGCGGCGGCGATCAGGTTTTCCATCGCGGTCACGGCGCCTCCCGGGGTGAGGATCCCCCTGTTCCTATCGTCGCTCGCATGGTGGACGCGGGCCCTGCCCCGTTGAGCGGGCCCGGTAGGCTGACCGACGGGCCGTGACTGGCGCGCTGGGATGGGACCGACCATCGGGGAGCGGCCCGAGCAGAGACAGTGCCGTGCGCCTGGGCCGTACCGTGAACGCTGAACGCCAACGTCCGGAGGTCCCTCATGTCAGCCGAGTCCCTCTCCACCGAGTCCACCGCCTTCCGCGCCGCCCTCGATGTGATCCGCGCCGTCGAGCCACGCGTGGCGGACGCCATCGGCCAGGAGGTCGCCGACCAGCGCGAGATGCTCAAGCTGATCGCCTCGGAGAACTACGCCTCCCCGGCCACCCTCCTCGCAATGGGCAACTGGTTCAGCGACAAGTACGCCGAGGGCACCGTCGGCCGTCGTTTCTACGCCGGCTGTCGCAACGTCGACACCGTCGAGTCCCTCGCCGCCGAGCACGCCAAGGAGCTCTTCGGCGCCCGCCACGCCTACGTCCAGCCGCACTCCGGCATCGACGCCAACCTCGTGGCGTTCTGGGCCGTACTCGCCGACCGCGTGGAGGTCCCCTTCCTGGAGAAGGCCGGCGCCCGCCAAGTCAACGACCTCACCGACGCCGACTGGGCCGAGCTCCGCCAGGCCTTCGGCAACCAGCGCATGCTCGGCATGTCCCTGGACGCCGGCGGTCACCTCACCCACGGCTTCCGTCCGAACATCTCGGGCAAGATGTTCGACCAGCGCTCCTACGGCACCGACCCGGCGACCGGCCTCATCGACTACGAGGCGCTGCGGGTCTCCGCCCGCGAGTTCAAGCCGCTGATCATCGTCGCCGGCTACTCCGCCTACCCGCGCCTGGTGAACTTCCGCATCATGCGTGAGATCGCCGACGAGGTCGGGGCGACCCTGATGGTGGACATGGCGCACTTCGCCGGCCTGGTCGCGGGCAAGGTGCTGACCGGCGACTTCGACCCGGTGCCGCACGCCCAGATCGTCACCACCACCACCCACAAGTCGCTGCGCGGCCCGCGCGGCGGCATGGTCCTGTGCGACGACTCCCTCAAGGACCAGGTCGACCGCGGCTGCCCGATGGTCCTCGGCGGTCCGCTCCCGCACGTCATGGCCGCCAAGGCCGTCGCCCTGGCCGAGGCGCGTCAGCCCTCCTTCCAGGACTACGCCCAGCGCATCGTGGACAACTCGCGGGCGCTGGCGGAGGGCCTGATGCGCCGGGGTGCGACCCTGGTCACCGGCGGCACGGACAACCACCTGAACCTGATCGACGTCGCCACCTCCTACGGCCTCACCGGCCGCCAGGCCGAGGCCGCGCTCCTCGAGTCCGGCATCGTCACCAACCGCAACGCCATCCCCGCCGACCCGAACGGTGCCTGGTACACCTCCGGCATCCGCATCGGCACCCCCGCCCTGACCACGCGCGGTCTGGGCACGGCGGAGATGGACGAGGTGGCGGGCCTGATCGACCGCGTCCTGACCACCGCCGAGCCGGGCACCACCAAGTCGGGAGCCCCCTCCAAGGCCCAGCACGTCCTCGACGCGAAGATCGCGGACGAGATCGCCCGCCGCGCGACGGACCTGGTGGCCGGCTTCCCGCTGTACCCGGAGATCGACCTGGGCTGAAGGCCGTCTCCCGGGCTGACGCCCCCTTGGGCGAACATCCACTCTTGAGTTGTCAAAGACCGGTGACTCACGAAGATCGATGGCTGGCTGAGGCAGGCGGCTTCCCAGACCGGTGAGCGACCGGCTCAGAGGTCGATGAGTTCCTGGCGTGGCTCCTCCCGCGGCGGTCCGGCACCTTGCCGGGCCGCCGCGCGGCGTATCAGGGACGTGCCCCCGGCCCCGGCCGCGAGTCCTACGGCCAGCCCGGGAACCGCCCACCAGACACTTCCCCGATCATGACCGGCCTCACCGACGGTGAGCCTCTGCGAGGTGGTCCCGCCCCCGGAGGTGCCGTCCGCGCCTGGCTGGGCACCGCTCGCCCCGTCGCCCAGCCCGCTGAGCACCTTCCGGCTGAGCACCTTCTCCCTCTCCAACTGCACGAACACCGAGCGCGGTGCCCGATGCCAGCGGATGTCGTCGTCCTGGACGGCGGGTGCTGGATCGGTCCGTATCCAGGGGGTGCCGTCGCCCGCCACGAACAGCTGGTCCTGTCGTTCGACGGCCACGTCCCCACCCGGTGCCCGGTCCGTCTGCGGCCAGCCTCCGACGCCTGTCAGCCCCCAGACCACGGTGATGGCCACGGGCGGGCAGCGGCCGTCGGTCCAGGCCTGCGGTCCGCGCTCGGTCCCCGTGTATGCGGGCCGCAGCAGGTGTCGCAGACGGGCGAAGGCGGGCTGTCCGGACCGCACCACCTCCGTCTGACCGGTGCCACCGGCGACGATCATCGCCACGTCGGGGACATCCGGACCCTGGGCCCGCACCCCCGACGCTGCCTCATCTTCGCCGGCCGAAGCCGAGGACGCACCGCACACCACCAGCCCGAGCGTCACGGTCAACGCCCCCGACAGCGCGCCCAGTTCACGAGACCTGCTCCTCAGTCCACGCATCTCTTCCCCCACCGGTCGATCCCCTGCGGCCCTCCCGCGAGCCGCGTGTCACTTCTGGTACACCGCCCGAGCCGCGGGGGTTCCCACCCTCCGCCGACTATTTCGAGGGCTTCCCGGACGGCTTCTCGAGGGAGTTCGCGATCCCCACCGCACGATCCTTCGACGCGACGCCCTCCAGCCGCAGCGTCACGTCCTCCCCGCCCGACCGACGGGTCCACAGCAGCGTCGGCCCGGCGGTCCGCTCCTCGCGTGTGAAACGGTTCCCGTCCGTGTCGACCAGCCAGAAACCCAGCAGATGCGGACGCGGGAACCACAGCGCGTAGTCCCGCACACCGCCGGCCGACGGGCTCCCACCCAGCGGGATCCACTCCGGCTGTTCCCGCAGGGTCTTGGTGAAAGCGGGGTCGAGCCGCTCGGGGAACTCGTCCAGCCGCACCGTACGGCCGCTCTCCCGCCAGCACAGGCTGACCAAGAAGCGGCCCCGCGGCTCGTCCGTCACCGCCACCGTGTCGGGAGCGCCGAGCCCGTCCGGCACCAGTGGCTCGAACCCGGCCCGGTGCCCGGCCTGGCCGAGCGACACCGACCTGCCGCAGCCGGGCACCTCGGCACCCGGCGAGGGCACGGCCGAGGGGTCGTAGCGCACCTCGACCCCGCCGAAGCCGAAGTCGAACCAGTCCATGACCGCAGCCCGCACCGGCGGCGTGAGCGCGAGGACCGTCAGCAGCCCACACAGCGTCACGCTCAGCGAGCGCCATCTCAGCCGCGCCCAGCGCCGCACCGCGCGCAGCCGCTCGCGCGGGCCCCGGGGCTCGGCCACCGGCACCGCGAGATGTTCGGCGAGTATCTGTCCCAGTACCCGCTCCACCATCGTCTCGGAGCCGAGGGAGCCGGCACCGTCGACCTCCGGCGCGTCCAGCGACCGGCCGAGCGCGCGCAGCTCGTCCGGCAGCCGGGAGGCGCCGCCTTCCTGCGTCCGCTCACGGGCACGCTCCTGCGGACCCCCACCAGAACCCGATCCCGGACCGCGGTCACCGCCACGCCCGCGGGGGTCCTGGCGACCCGTGCCGCCAGGACGGCCGCCCTCGCCGCCGTACGCGTCCCGTCCCTCACTCACTGCCGTCACCCCCTTCCCGAGGCTCGAAATCCGGCAGCAGCCGGCCCATCTTGCGCAGCGCGCGGTTCAGCCGGGACTTGACCGTGCCGCGCGGCCAGCCCAGGGCCTGGGCCGTCTCCGACTCGTCCATCTCCAGCAGAAAGCGGTAGGTGACGACCAGGCGGTGCTCCTCGCTCAGCTTCTCCAGAGCACACAGCAGCGCTGCCCGGCGCTCCGTCTCCAGCGTCGCCACCGCCGGGTCCGCCGAATCCGGTATCAGCGGCTCCGCCTCCGCGAACGCCGCCTCCCGGCCGGCGAGCGTGCGCTGCCGCGCCGCCGTGCGCACTGTGTTCCTCGTCTCATTGGCGACGATCGACAGCAGCCACGGCTTGAAGGCCGAGCCGTCCCGGAACCTGCCCAGCGCGCAGTACGCCTTCACGAAGGCCTGCTGCACCACGTCCTCCGCGTCCGCACCCGCCCCGAGCGCCGCGGCCGCCCTGAGCGCGATGCCCGTATGGGCCCGCACCAGCTCCGCGTACGCCTCCGGATCTCCGGCGCGCACGCGGGCGATCACCGCGGCCTCATCGACGATGCGGCCCCCCTCCCGCGTTCTCACACTCTTGTTACACCGCGGAAGACGGATCGGTTCCCATCTGTTTCCGACCAGTTCCGGATCGGGCCCCGACACCTGAGAGAATGGTGAACATGACCTCTGATCGACCCCGCGTGCTCTCCGGAATCCAGCCCACCGCAGGCTCGTTCCACCTCGGCAACTACCTCGGCGCCGTCCGTCAGTGGGTGGCCCTGCAGGAGACCCACGACGCGTTCTACATGGTCGTCGACCTGCACGCGATCACGATCCCGCAGGACCCCGCCGAGCTGCGGGCCAACACCCGGCTCGCCGCCGCCCAGCTCCTCGCGGCCGGTCTCGACCCCGAGCGCTGCACGCTGTTCGTCCAGAGCCATGTCCCCGAGCACGCCCAGCTCGCCTGGGTCATGAACTGCCTCACCGGCTTCGGCGAGGCGAGCCGTATGACCCAGTTCAAGGACAAGTCCGCCAAGCAGGGCGCCGACCGCGCGTCCGTCGGCCTGTTCACGTACCCGATCCTCCAGGTCGCCGACATCCTGCTCTACCAGGCCCACGAGGTCCCCGTCGGCGAGGACCAGCGCCAGCACGTCGAGCTGACCCGCGACCTCGCCACCCGCTTCAACGGCCGGTACGGCGACACCTTCACGATCCCGAAGCCGTACATCCTCAAGGAGACGGCGAAGATCTACGACCTGCAGGACCCGTCGATCAAGATGAGCAAGTCGGCGTCCACGCCGAAGGGCCTCATCAACCTCCTCGACGACCCGAAGGCCACCGCCAAGAAGGTCAAGAGCGCCGTCACCGACACCGACACCGTCATCCGCTACGACGCCGAGAACAAGCCGGGCGTCAGCAACCTGCTCACCATCTACTCGACCCTCACCGGCAAGTCGATCGCCGAGCTGGAGCAGGAGTACGAGGGCAAGATGTACGGCGCCCTCAAGACGGATCTCGCCGAGGTCATGGTCGAGTTCGTGACGCCCTTCAAGGAGCGCACCCAGCAGTACCTGGACGACTCGGAGACGCTGGACTCGATCCTGGCCAAGGGCGCGGAGAAGGCACGCGCCGTCGCGGCGGAGACGCTCTCCCAGGCGTACGACAAGGTCGGCTTCCTGCCCGCCAAGCACTGACGTACACCACTGAACACACGTACCACCGGCAGAGCGCTGCACATCACTACGGTTGCGCCTGCCCGCAACACAGCCGTGGCCGTAGAGTCGATAGCCGACGGCTGACAGACCAACCCGTCACGACGACAGGAGACGACGTGGGGACCGTAACGATCGGCGTGTCGATCGCGGTCCCGGAGCCACACGGCAGCCAGCTCCAGCAGCTGCGCGCGGGCTTCGGCGACGCCGCGGCTCACGGTATCCCCACGCATGTCACCCTGCTGCCGCCGACCGAGGTCGACGGCGCCGACCTGCCCGCCGTCGAGGCGCATCTGACCGAGGTCGCCGCGGCCGGCCGGCCCTTCCCGATGCGCCTCTGCGGCACCGGCACCTTCCGGCCCCTGTCGCCCGTCGTGTACGTCAGGGTCGCCGAAGGCGCCGAGGCCTGCAGCCGGCTGCAGAAGCAGGTCCGCGACGCCTCCGGCCCGGTGCCCCGCGAACTGGCGTTCCCGTACCACCCGCATGTGACCGTCGCGCACGGCATCGACGAGGAGTCGATGGACCGCGCCTTCGAGGAACTCGCCGACTACCAGGCCGACTGGCCCTGCACCGGTTTCGCCCTCTACGAGCAGGGCGCGGACGGCGTGTGGCGCAAGCTGCGGGAGTTCACCTTCGGAGGCACCGTGGTGCCCCCGCAGGTCGGCCATGTGGAGCGCGGCTCCCTGCCGACCCGCTAGCCGCGGGGCGGCCGCCCGCTAGAGGGGCAGCCGTCGGAACAGCGCGCGCGGGACGTGCCGCAGCGCCGACATCACCAGGCGCAGCGTGCCCGGTACCCACACCGTCTCCGAGCGCCGCCTGAGGCCGAGTTCGATCGCCGTCGCCACCGCCTCCGGGGTCGTCGCGAGCGGTGTCTCCGGAAGCCCGGCCGTCATCTTGCTCCGTACGAACCCGGGGCGCACGACCATGACGTGCACGCCGGTGCCGTACAGCGCGTCGCCCAGGCCCTGTGTGAACGCGTCCAGGCCCGCCTTGCTGGAGCCGTAGATGAAGTTGGCGCGGCGCGCCCGCTCACCGGCGACGGACGACAGCACCACCAGGGAACCGTGCCCCTGCGTCTGCAGCGCGCGTGCGCTCACCAGAGCCGCCGACACCGCGCCCGTGTAGTTGGTCTGCGCGACCCGTACCGCGGCGGCCGGGTCGCGCTCGTCGTGCGCCTGGTCGCCGAGGACCCCGAAGGCCAGCAGCACCAGGTCGATGTCGCCCTCGGCGAAGACCTTGCCGAGGACGGCCTCGTGGGAGTCGGGGTCGAGCGCGTCGAAGCCGACGGTGTGCACGTCGGCACCGACCGCGCGCAGTTGCTCGGCCGCCGTCTCCAGGGCGGGCGAGGGGCGCCCGGCGAGCCACACCACGCGTGTGCGGCGCGCGACCAGCCGGCGCGCGGTGGCGAGCGCGATCTCGGACGTACCGCCGAGGACGAGCAGGGACTGGGGGAGACCGAAGGCGTCCTTCACGACAGCAGCTCCTAGAGGGCGAGACGGCGGGACAGGTCCGACACGAAGACCCCGCGCGGGTCGGTCTCCGCGCGCAGGGCGCGGAAGTCGTCGAGGCGCGGGTACATCGCGGCGAGGAGTTCGGGGCGCAGCCGGGCGTCCTTGGCGAGGTAGACGCGTCCACCGGCCGCGGCGACCTCCTCGTCGAGCTGGTCCAGGAAGGCCCCGAGGCCGGGCAGCGACGCCGGGATGTCCAGGGCGAGCGTCCAGCCGGGCAGCGGGAAGGAGAGCCAGCCCGGGTCGGCCCGCCCGAAGCGCTTGAGGACGGCCAGGAAGGACGGGCAGCGGTGCTCGGAGATGCGCCGCACGATCCGCCGCAGGGCCTCCTCCCGGCCGTACCCGACGACGAACTGGTACTGCACGAAGCCGCCCCGGCCGTAGACGCGGTTCCAGTGCGGGACGCCGTCGAGGGGGTGGAAGAAGGAGGAGATCTTCTGCAGTTCGCCGGTACGCGCGTGCGGCGCCTTCCGGTACCAGAGCTCGTTGAAGAGCCCCACGGTCGTGCGGCTGAGCAGGCCCTCCGGGAGGAACGCGGGCGCCGCCGGGAACCGCGGGGTCAGGAACTCCAACGGCCGTCTGCGCGCGCGTGCCGGCAGTGCGTCCAGGGGTGCGTGGTCGCCACGGGTCAGTACCGCGCGCCCCCTCGCCGCGCCACGAGCCAGCAGGTCGATCCAGGCGACCGAGTAGCGGTAACGGTCGTCGGTCGCGGTCAGACGGGCCATCAGGTCGTCGAGGTCGGTCGCCCGCTCCGTGTCGACCGCCATCAAGGAGGTCTCCACCGGCAGCAGCCGTACGGTGGCGGTGAGGATCACGCCGGTCAGGCCCATACCGCCGGCGGTCGCGTCGAACAGCGGCGTGCCACGTCCCACGGTGCGGATCTCACCGTCGGCGGTGAGGAGTTCGAGGGAGAGGACGTGCCGCGAGAAGGAGCCGGAGACATGGTGGTTCTTGCCGTGGATGTCCGCGCCGATCGCGCCGCCGACGGTCACCTGTCGCGTACCGGGCGTCACCGGCACGAACCAGCCCAGCGGCAGCAGCACTTCCATCAGCCGGTGCAGGGAGACACCCGCGTCGCACAGGACGGTGCCGCCGTCGGCGTCGATCGCGTGGATCCGGTCGAGACCCGTCATGTCGAGCACGAACCCGCCGGCGTTCTGCGCCGCGTCCCCGTACGCCCGCCCCAGGCCCCTGGGGATGCCCCCGCGCTCCCCGCAGCCACGGACGGCGACCACGGCCTCCTCGTACGTCCGTGGACGGACCACACGGGCCGCGGTGGGCGCGGTGCGGCCCCATCCGGTCACGGTGGTGCGGGCGGGGGCGGTGCCGGGAACGGTGCTGGCAGGCATGTCGGCGACCGTATCGCCCTTATGTGAGCGATTGTTTTTGAAACATGACATCTCTCCCCGAAATGGGTGATTAATGGGATGTCGCTCAATATTGTCTTAGTTCCAGCGATGTCGGCATGAACAGTGGATCCACATGGACGACTTGGACGCCTTGGGCAGCCCCGACCGCCTGGACCATCTGGATCACCGCATTCTGTCCGCTTGTCGCGGGTACGGCACCGACCCGCGCGTCGCGGCCGCCGCGCGCACCCTCTCGTGGGCCGGTGAGCACGGTGCGTTGTGGCTCGCGGCGGGCCTCGCCTCGGCCGCCGTGAACGGCGCGCAACGCGGCGCCTGGTTGCGCGCGACGGCGCTCACCGCAGGCGCGCACGCCGCCAGCATGGTCGTGAAGAGGGTGGTGCGGCGCCCGCGCCCGGCGCATGCGAACCCCCTCGCGCGCACCCTCGGCCGACACTCCTTCCCCAGCTCCCACGCGACCTCCGCCACGGCCGCCGCCGTCGCCTACGGCGCGCTCGGCGCGTACGCGATTCCGCCCCTGGCCGCCGCGATGTGCGTCTCCCGCCTGGTCGTCGGCGTGCACTACCCGTCGGACGTGGCGGCGGGCGCGGCACTGGGGGCGCTCACGGCGCGCATCGGCTCGCGCTGGGTGAGAGGGGGCGCGCATGACTGAGGCAGCGCCCCTGTCGAGCGGCGCACACCCGCAGGACACGGCGCTTCTCGAGCAGCGCACGCCCCATCGGCCCGCCACTCCACCGCCTACCCCCGACCACACCCCTGGCCCGCGCCCTGGCCGTACTCCAGGCCACACCCCCGACCGCACTCCCGGCGCCCTCGTCCTCGGCCTGTTCAGAACCGCACGTCCCAGGCAGTGGATCAAGAACCTCCTGGTCGTCGCCGCGCCCGCGGCGGCCGGTGAGCTCTTCAGCCGGCACGCGGCCCTCCGACTCACCGTCGTCTTCGGCCTGTTCACCGCCTGCGCCGCCGCCGTCTACCTGATCAACGACGCCCGTGACGCCGAGGCCGACCGGGCCCACCCCACCAAGCGGCGCCGCCCGGTCGCGGCGGGCCAGGTCCCCGTGCCGGCCGCGTACGCAGTCGGGGGCGCACTCGGTGTGCTCGCGCCGGTGCTCGCGGCCTGGCTGGTGTCGCCGGTCGTCGCCGCGCTGCTGACGGCGTATCTCGGTATGCAACTGGCGTACTGCGTCAGCCTCAAGCACGTCCTGGTGGTGGACCTCGTGGTCGTCACGACCGGGTTCCTGATGCGGGCGACGGTCGGCGGGCTCGCGCTCGGCATCCCGCTGTCCCGCTGGTTCCTGATCACGACCGGCTTCGGAGCGCTGTTCATGGTGTCGGCCAAGCGCTACTCGGAAGCCGTGCAGATGGCCGGGAAACCGGGAGCCACGCGCGCGTTGCTCACCGAGTACACCACCGGCTACCTGCGCTTCGTCTGGCAGCTGGCGGCCGGCGTCGCCGTCCTCGGCTACTGCCTGTGGGCGCTGGAGGAGGGCGGTGTCCCGCACACCAGCGTGCTGCCCTGGCGCCAGCTGTCCATGGTGGCGTTCATCCTCGGCATCCTGCGGTACGCCGTCTTCGCCGACCGGGGCACCGCCGGCGAGCCCGAGGACGTCGTCCTGGGCGACCGAGCCCTCGCCCTCATCGGCTTGCTCTGGCTCGCGATGTACGGGCTGGCGGTGGCGAATTGGTAGACACCCGGCGCGAGGTCATCGGCGCGGGCGCCGCGTCCGGCGCGGGAATCGGCATACTGTTCGCCACTGTCCCGCGCTTTCGGGGTACTCGCACAGAGGTCTTCCGCACGGCATGGGTCTTCCGCAGGACATGGGCCTTCCACATCGCATGGCCCTTCCACATCGCATGGGTCTTCCGCACCGAGGGCAAGGTCGGAGCATGGACTGGCTGAAGAAGCTCCCCGTCATCGGGCCCCTGATGGCCCGGCTGATGGCCACGCACGCGTGGCGGTCGTTCGAGCGCCTGGACCGTGTGAAGTGGGCCCGGCTGGCCGCCGCGATGACGTTCACGAGTTTCGTCGCGCTGTTTCCGCTGCTCACCGTCGCCGCCGCGATCGCCGCGGCGACGCTCAGCAAGCAGCAGCAGAACGACCTCCAGGACAAGATCGCCGAGCAGGTGCCCGGCATCTCCGACCAGCTGAACATCGAGGGCCTGGTGCAGAACGCGGGCACCGTGGGCCTCATCGCCGGTGCCGTGCTGGTGTTCACCGGCATCGGCTGGGCCGGCTCGATGCGCGAGTGCCTCAGGGCCGTGTGGGAGCTGCCCGACGCGGAGGAGAACTTCCTTCTGCGCAAGGCCAAGGACCTCGGCATCCTGGTAGGCCTCGGCGGCGCCGTCCTCATCACCCTCGCCGCCTCCACCGTGGCCTCCGCGATGGTCGGCTGGATCACCAAGCAGCTCGGTGTCGAGAAGGGCGGCTGGGGCGGCTTCCTGCTCTACGTCGCCGCGTTCGCCGTCGCCGTGTTCGCCGACTTCCTGCTGCTCCTGTACGTCCTCACACTGCTGCCCGGCGTGGAACCGCCGCGCCGCCGCCTGGCCGTCGCCGCGCTGACCGGCGCGGTCGGCTTCGAGCTGCTGAAGACCCTGCTCAGCGGCTATATGCAGGGCGTGGCTGCGAAGAGCATGTACGGCGCTTTCGGCGTCCCCGTCGCCCTCCTGCTGTGGATCAACTTCACCTCGAAACTGGTCCTGTTCTGCGCCGCGTGGACGGCGACGCAGAGCCAGGAACAGGAGATCCGCGAGGAGGAACGCGAGGAGCGGGAAGGTGTCGTCCGCAAGGTCAGGGACGAGGACGCCGAGGTCGAGACCAAGGACCTCAAGGCCGAGGCCCTCAAGGCCAGGGTCAGGGACAAGGACGTCAAAGCCGAGGCCGCGGACAGAGACCTCAAGGCCACGACCAAGGTCACGACCAAGGCCAAGGCCACGACCACGGCCCCGGCCAGTGCGGAGGACGTCAAGGTCAGGGGCGAGAGCGGCGACGTACCAGATCAGGCAGCGGCCAGCGGCGGTTGACCAGGAACGCGGCGGCGGCGAGCAGCACCAGCACCCCGCCCGTGATCGCGAGCGCGATCCCCATGCCACCGGAGCGACCCTCGGTCGTGTGGCTCGCGAGCGGTGTGGCGGAGGTGTCCCCGGCCCCGCCCGCCTGGCCCGACGGGTTGGCACCCGGCTGGGCGCTCGCCTGGGTGGCGCTCCTGGGAGGCACCAGCTCACCCACCGCCCGCGCCTTCCCGGCCGCCTTGAAACCCCAGTCGAAGAGTTTCGCGGTCTCCTTGTAGACCTCGTTGTGCTCTTCCTTCTCCGGGTGCATGACGGTCACCAGCAGCACCCGGCCGTCGCGCTCGGCGACGCCGGTGAAGGTCGCGCCCGCGTTGGTGGTGTTGCCGTTCTTGACGCCCGCGATGCCCTGGTAGACGGAGATGTCGGAGTCGCCGGCCAGCAGCCGGTTGGTGTTCTGGATCTCGAAGGACTCGCGGGTCGTCTTGCCCTTCTTCTTCTTGGTCTCGCCCGGGAACTCGGCGCGGACCGTCGAGCAGTACTCGCGGAAGTCCTTCTTCTGCAGCCCGGAGCGGGCGAACAGGGTCAGGTCGTAGGCGGAGGAGACCTGCTTGGGGGCGTCGTAGCCGTCGGGGGTGACCACGTGCGTGTCGAGGGCCTGGAGCTCCTCGGCGTGCTGGTTCATCTCCTCGACGGTGTTGTCGACGCCGCCGTTCATCGCCGACAGGACGTGCACGGCGTCGTTGCCGGAGCGCAGGAAGACGCCCAGCCACAGGTCGCGGACGGTGTAGGTCTCGCCCTCCTTTATCCCGACCATGCTGGAGCCCGCACCCATGCCGGCCAGGTCGGTGGGCACCACCTTGTGCTTCTCGGTCCGCGGGAACTTCGGCAGCACCGTGTCCGCGAACAGCATCTTCATGGTGGACGCCGGGGGCAGCCGCCAGTGCGCGTTGTGCGCGGCGAGCACCTCGCCCGACTCGGCGTCGGCGACGATCCAGGAGCGCGCGGTGATGTCCTTGGGGAGCACCGGGGCGCCGCTGCCCAGGTCGACCTGTGTCCCGGCCAGCCCGAGGCGGGCGCCGCCGACACCGGACATCGTCGCCGGGGGAGTGGCCGACGGGCCGGCGGACGGGCTCGTGGACGGATCGGGGGCCGCGAGGGCGACGGGCGCGGTCAGCGCGAGCGACGTCAGGACGGCGGAGGTGACCAGCAGGGATCGCCTGGTGGTCTTCTTGCATGCGGGCACGGACGGAAACGTACATGCCACACGCCGTGAAGTCCCGCCGACCACCCCACCCCGGGGACGGAGCCGGAGGGACGGCGGTGATACTGGACGCATGAAGCTCAGCCGCCCCGTCTCCTGGTTCCTGCTCGCCTTCGGGGTGTGGAGCTGGGTCATCTGGGTCACTTTCGTCAAAAACCTTGTCAAGGACAGCAGCGGGCTCGCGTTCGACGACGGTCACCCGACGGCCTACTTCTGGGTGCACCTGACCCTGGCCGTCGTCTCGTTCGTATTGGGGACGGTCATCGGCGGCATCGGGTTGCGCGGACTGCGCGCATTGCGCCGTACTTCATAACCGGCCAAAAGGCAGCAGAACCGACAGCGAGGGTATACGGCACGGTGGTCATCGTCTTCGCGCTGCTCGCGCTCGGCGTTCTCGTGGGAGCCAACTGGTACGTGTGGCGGCGTCTGTTCCGCGACACGACCCGCCGCCCGGGCCCAGTGCGCCGCGTCGGCGCGGTGGTGATCGCGGGCGGCTGGGCCCTGGCGATCGGCGCGATCGTGACGGAGCGCGCCGGTGCCCCGTTCTGGCTCCAGCAGACACTGGCCTGGCCGGGCTTCCTGTGGCTGGCCCTGTCGATCTACCTGCTGCTGGCAGTGGTCGCGGGAGAGGCCGTACGGCCCCTGCTGCGGCGTGTGCTGGAGCGCCGGGCGCCCTCCACGGGAGCCGTAGGGAGCCAGGAGCCGGCACCCGCGTCCACGCCCGCTCCGGAGCTCTCGCCCGCCGTCGACTCTTCGGCCGGCCCGGGCCCCGCACCCGCGGCGGAGCCTCCAGCCGCCACGGAGCCCGCCCCGACCCCCGTCCCGGAGCCCACCCCCCTGCCGGAACCGGCCCCCACCCCCGATCCCTCCCGCCGTCTCTTCGTCTCCCGTGCCCTCGCCGGGGCCGCCGCGGCCGTCGCCGTCGGGACCGTCGGGTACGGCACCTACGGCGTGCTGCGCGGGCCACGTGTGAAACGGGTCACCGTCGCCCTGGACAAGCTGCCGAGGGCGGCGCACGGTTACCGGATCGCGGTCGTCAGCGACATCCACCTGGGCCCGATCCTGGGGCGCGCCTTCGCCCAGAAGGTCGTCGACACGATCAACTCCACTCAGCCGGACATCGTCGCGGTCGTCGGCGACCTGGTGGACGGCAGCGTGAAGGATCTGGGTCCGGCCGCGGCACCGCTGCGGCAGTTGGAGGCGCCCTCCTACTTCGTCACCGGCAACCACGAGTACTTCTCGGGTGCCGAGCAGTGGGTCGAGGAGGTACGGCGGCTCGGGCTGCGCCCGCTGGAGAACGCCCGTACCGAACTGCCTTACTTCGACCTGGCCGGAGTCAACGACATCGCGGGTGAGAGCGAGGGGCGGGGCCCCGACTTCGGCAGGGCGCTCGGCGACCGGGACACGGCACGCGCGTGCGTGCTCCTCGCCCATCAGCCCGTCCAGATCCACGAGGCGGTCAGGCACCACGTCGACCTCCAGCTGTCCGGCCACACCCACGGCGGCCAGCTCTGGCCGGGCAACTTCATCGCGGCGGCGGCCAACCCGACTCTGGCGGGCCTGGACCGCTACGGCGACACCCAGCTGTACGTCAGCCGGGGTGCCGGCGCCTGGGGCCCGCCCACGCGCGTGGGCGCGCCGTCGGACATCACGGTGATCGAACTCGCCTCCACGCGCGCGTGAGGCGTGGCGCGGAGCCTGCGGACCTGAGGGAGACCGTTCGCGGCGGATCCTGTGCGGACACTGTGAAACATGGCTGAAACTTGTTGCGGTAACGGCTTTCCAAACTCCCCAGATCCCTCTTCCCCGAGTTGAAACACCTGTGATTAGGTGAGCCGCGCCGCTAGGGGAGTGGCGTGTGTACTGGGGCCCGGGTGGGGCCTGGGGAGGGCAACCGATGCGTTCGGTTCGCATGCGGATTCTCGCGACGCTGCTCGTGCTGGCGGGCGTGGGAGTCGGCGGCTGGCAGCTGCTGCCGTCGCAGGGGAGCACCGGCAAGGCGATCACGGCGGGTACGACGGACGCTGTCACGTCGCTGGACCCGGCGGGCGCCTATGACGCGGGTTCGTGGGCGTTGTTCAGCAACGTCTTCCAGTCCCTGCTGACCTTCGAGGCGGGCGGCACCGCACCCGTGCCGGACGCGGCCGACAAGTGCGACTTCAGCGACAGCCATCTGACGACGTACCGCTGCACGCTGCGCAAGGGCATCTCCTTCCCCAGCGGCCGCGCGATGACCGCCGAGGACGTCAAGTTCTCCTTCGACCGGGTCAAGAAGATCAAGTCGGACGTCGGCCCGTCCTCGCTGTTCAGCACGCTCCGCTCCGTCGACGCGAGCGGGCTGACCGTCACCTTCCACCTGACCTCGCCCGACGCGACCTTCCCGTTCAAGGTGGCCACCGGCGCGGGCTCGATCGTCGACCGGGAGAAGTACCCGGCGAACGGCCTGCGCACCGACCTCGGCGTCGACGGCACGGGGCCGTACGAGCTGTCGTCGTACTCGAAGGGCAAGAAGGCGGTCCTCACCCCGAACTCGCACTACAAGGGCGCCATCGACAAGACCGGACGCCCCGTCGAGCTGCGCTACTACGCCGACGCGAACGCCCTGGACAAGGCGTGGACGGCGAAGGAGCTCGACGTCGCGAGCCGCCAGATGCCGCCCGAGGTGCTGTCCAAGCTCTCGCCGAGCGACCCCGACCAGCGGGTCTCCGAGTCCGACAGCTCCGAGACCCGCAACCTCTACCTCAACACCCGTACGGGCAAGCCGCTGCACGATGTGCAGGTCCGCAAGGCCATGGCCTGGCTGATCAACCGCGAACAGCTGGCCGCCACCGTCTACAAGGGGACCGTAGACCCGCTGTACTCGCTGATCCCGACCGGTATCACCGGCCACACCACCTCCTTCTTCGACGCCTACCCCGACCAGGACGTGAAGAAGGCGAAGGCCCTGCTGACCGCAGCGGGCGTGTCGCTGCCGGTCCACTTCACCTACGGTTACGGCAAGAGCAGCGGCTCCGCGACGGCCGAGGCGGCCGACCTCAAGAAGCAGCTGGAGAGCGGCGGACTGTTCAAGGTGACCCTCAAGGGTTACGAGTGGACCGACTTCCAGAAGCAGTGGGCGACCGGCAAGCTCGACGCGTACGCCGTCGGCTGGGTCGCCGACTACCCCGACGCGGACACCTTCGGCTCCCAGCTCATCGGCACCGGCGCGACCATGAACACCGGCTACAGCAACAAGGCCGTGGACTATCTGATCCAGGACAGCCAGCAGTTCGCCGACCGGGGCGACGCCTCCTCCGACTTCCAGACGCTCCAGCATGACATCGCCCGCGATGTGCCGGTGATCCCGCTCTGGCAGGGCAAGCAATACGTCCTCAGCAGCGAGGACGTCGGCGGCAGCCAGTATCTGGACGACGGCACGGGTGTCTACCGGCTGTGGAGCCTGAACTGGATCTGACGTGGAGCCCGCACGGGATCCGACGTGATCCCGCGGTCCTGACATTCGCCGCAGTGACGCCGGGTACTCACCCAACGAAGGACCATGTGACGGAGGTGTGCGTGGGGTGAGGAGCAGACGTGTTGAGACGCAACTCCTTCCGGCTGCCCCGGCATCCGGCTTCCGTCGGTCTCGCCCGGCACCGGGTCCGGGACCATCTCGCCGACTGGGGGCACGGGCCGGATGACCAGGCGCTGGCCGACGCGGTCCTGCTGGTGTCCGAGCTGGCGACCAATGTCGTACGGCATGGCCCGCTCCTGGAGCGGGAGTTCGAGGTGGCGGTGACCGCGCTCGCCGACGGCTCCTGTCTCATCGAGGTCTCCGACGAGGGCCGTCCGGAGCCCCGGCTCAGGCTCGTCGGTGAATGGGAGGAGTCGGGCCGCGGACTGCACCTGGTGGAGAACATAGCGGCCGCCTGGGGCGTATGGAGCAGAGGCCACCACGGCAAGACCGTCTGGGCCCTCGTCATCGCCGACGCCTGAACGAGCACGGACGGTCACGACGCCACGGCCGCCGTCCGCGCCGGCAGGGTGACCGTCACCGCCAGCCCCTCGCCCGGCGCCGTACGCACCGCCACCTCACCCCCGTGCGCCTGAACGACACCCTGCACGATCGCCAGCCCCAGCCCGCTGCCCGCGCCCCCGCCGGCCCGGAAGAACCGGTCGAAGACCCGCGCGGCGTCCTCGTCGCACAGTCCCGGCCCGTCGTCCTCGACACACAGCCGTACGACCCCGTCCTCCCGCTCCACACCGAGCCGCACCGGCACCTCGGCGGGCGTGTGCGTGCGGACGTTGCCCACCAGGTTGCCCAGGACCTGTCTGAGGCCCGACTCGTCGGCGTGCACCAGCAGGGAACCGTCGGCGGCCACCCTGATCGGCCGGCCCGGCTGCTGCACCCGCAGGTCCTCGGCCGCGTCCCGCACCAGACGGCTCAGGTCGACGTTACGGAAGCGCAGTTCGGGCTGCTGGTCGAGGCGGGCGAGGGTGAGCAGCTCGTCCACCAGGCGTCCCATACGGTCGGTCTCGGCCAGCACCCGCTCCCAGGCCCGCTTCCGCTCGTCCGGGTCGCTGAGCATGCCCTTGTCGTAGAGCTGGAGGTAGCCGCGTATCGCGGACAGAGGGGTGCGCAGCTCGTGCGAGGCGTCGCCGACGAAGCGGCGCAGCTGGGCCGCGGTGCGCTCGCGGGTGCGGTACGCCGACTCCACCTGGTGGAGCATGGAGTTGAGGGCGAGGCGCAGCTGCTCGACCTCCTGGGTGGGGTGGTGGCTGGACGGCACCCGCCGGGTCAGGTCGCCCTCGGCGATCGCCGACGAGGTCTCCACCATGTCCTCCAGCGGCCGCATCCGGCGGCTGACGCTCATCATCGTCAGACAGGCCAGCAGCGTCAGCAGCAGGCCGCCGATGGCGAGGTCGAGCTTGAGGGCCTTGAACATGCCCTGGTGCAGGGCCTCGGTGGAGGTGGCGAGCAGGATGTAGGTGCCGTCGGGGAGGCGGGTCGCCGTCACCCGGTACTTGGCGCCGTGCACGGTGACGTCGTGCGGGTCGGCGTCCTTCACCAGGGGGCGCGGGTCGCCGACCGCGTCCGCGAGGCCGCGCTGGGCCTCGGTCGGCTTGAAGCCGAGCAGGCCGACCGTCCTGCCCCCGCCGTCGACGGCCGAGTAGATCGAGTCGGGCGCCGAACGCTCGTCGACGTGTTCCGGGGCGAGCCGGTCGCGGACGAAGCTCACCACGCTCAGCGAGTCGATCTGCCGCAGGGTGAGCTGGGTGCTGCCCAGCGAGTCACGGGTCTTGGTGAGCTGGTTGTCGACCTGGCCGAGCAGGTAGTACCGCATGCCCATCAGGCTGACCGCGGTGGCCGCGACGATGCCGAGCGCGAGCAGCGCCACGTTCGCGTAGGTCAGCTTGGCGCGCAGCGAGTGGATGCCGCGCTCGCAGTGGAGCCACCGGAGCCCCCTCATGCCAGGCCGTATCCCACGCCACGCCGTGTGGTGATCACCGGCGGCCCCAGGGCGTCCAGTTTGCGGCGCAGATAGCTGATGTAGGTCTCCACGACGGTCGACTCGGGCGGGGTGTGCTCGTACTGCCAGACGTGGCGCAGGAGTTGCTCCTTGGGCACGATCCGGCCGCCGTTGCGGACCAGGAAGCGCAGCAGCGCGTACTCGGTGGGGGTGAGCTCGACGCTGCGGCCCGCGCGGTGGACGCTGTACGTCGTGTCGTCCAGCTCCAGGTCGCCGTAGCGCAGCGGTGGCCGCTGCGGAAGGACGTCGGCCGGCCGGGTCCGCCGCAGCACCGCCGTGATCCGGGCGACCACCTCGTCGATGTTGAACGGCTTGGTGATGTAGTCGTCGCCGAAGCCGAGGGCGCCGACGATCTCGGCGGGCGAGTCGCGTGCGGTGAGGAAGACCAGCGCCAGGTCGGGCTGCCTGGCGCGCAGTTCGCGGCCCAGCGCCCGGCCGTCGCCGTCCGGGAGCATGACGTCGAGCAGTGCCGCGTCCGGCCGGGTGCGCTCGGCGAGCGCGAGGGCCTCGCGGACGGTGCCCGCGACCATCACCTCGAAGCGGTGGTAGCGCAGGGCGATGGCGAGGACGTCCGCGATGCTCGGCTCGTCCTCCACCACCAGCACGGTGCCTGGAGCCGTCGTCATGCCCCCCAGTATCGGACGGGCCACTGACAGTCGGGCCGGATCGGTCTTTGGAGTTCCTTGAGAGTCATGACGTGTTCGCTCCACGCGCGCGTGACGGTCCCGATCCTGTTGCCCAGGACCTGGGGGACCGACCGACGACCGATTACCGACGAAGGAGCGTTGAACGTGGCGGCATTGGCACGGTGGTGCTATCGGCACCGGCTGGTGGTCCTGTTGCTGTGGGTGGGGGCACTGTTCGGCCTGGGGTTCTCGGCCTCGACGGCGGGGACGAACTACGCGAACGTCTTCTCCCTCCCCGACACGGACTCCAAGAGCGCGTACGACCTGATGGAGAAGGCCTTCCCCAACACCTCGGGGGACACCGACACGGTGGTCTGGAAGGTCGACCGGGGCTCGGTGAAGGACCAGGCGGTGAAGGACCGCGTCCAGCCCGCGCTGGACAGGATCGCGAAGATGAAGGGTGTCGGCGCGGTCACCAGCCCCTACGCGGGCGCCCGGGGATCGGCGCAGGTCAGCCGCGACGGAAAGATCGCGTACGCCCAGCTGACTTTCGTCAAGCGCGCCAACGAACTGCCCAAGGAGCTCGTCCAGAACGTGGTGGACACCGCCCAGGGCGCTGAGCGGAGCGGTCTGCAGATCGAGTTGGGCGGCCAGGCCATCCAGCGCGTCCAGGAGCCGCCGCAGGGCCTGTCGGAGATGGTCGGCATCGTCGCGGCGGCGGTCGTGCTGTTCCTGGCCTTCGGCTCGTTGTTCGCGATGCTGCTGCCGATCGCCATCGCCGTCTTCGGCGTCGGCATGGGCCTGTTCTCCACCCAGTTGCTCAGCCACACCACCGACATCCCCGACATCGCCCCCCTGCTCGCCTCCCTGATCGGCCTGGGCGTCGGCATCGACTACGCGCTCTTCATCGTGACCCGGCACCGCAAGGGCATCCTGCGCGGCCTGGACCCGGAGGAATCGGCGGTCACCGCCCTCAACACCTCGGGCCGCGCGGTCCTGTTCGCGGGCGGCACGGTCTGCATCGCCCTCGCCGGCATGCTGGTCACCCGGCTGCGCTTCCTGGACGGCGTGGTCATCGGTGCGTCCCTGACGGTGGTGCTCAGCGTCCTGGCGGCCACGACGCTTCTCCCGGCGCTCCTGGGCTTCCTGGGCCCGCGGGTCCTCAGCCGCCGTCAGCGCCGGCGTCTCGCGGCCGACGGCCCCGAGACGGAGCATGTGAGCGGTCTCGCGGCCCGCTGGTCGCAGAACGTCCAGAAGCGCCCGCGCCGGATCGCCGCCCTCGCCCTGGTGGTCATGGCCGTCCTCGCCATCCCGGTGCTCTCGCTCCGCCTCGGCGCCACCGACCAGGGCAACGACAACGCCTCGACGACCACCAGGAAGGCGTACGACCTCCTCGCCGAGGGCTTCGGCCCGGGCTTCAACGGCCCGCTCCAGGTGGTCACCGCGGGCGGCGACACGGCCCCGCTGGTCAAGGAGATCGAGTCGACACCCGGCGTCGCGCGCGTGGCCGCGCTGCCGCCCGCGCAGGGCGTGACGGTGATCCAGGTCGTCCCGACGACGTCACCCCAGTCGAAGCAGACCGACGACCTGATCGACACCCTGCGCGACAAGGTGATCCCCAAGGCCGGGGCGGAGGCCCACGTGGGCGGTGTGACAGCCGTCTCCAAGGACTTCGCGTCGGTCACCGGCGACCGTCTGCCCCTCTTCATAGCGACGATCATCGGCCTGGGCTTCCTGCTCCTGCTCATCGCCTTCCGCTCCCTGGTCGTCCCGCTGACGGCGGCCCTGATGAACCTGATCGCCGCCGCGGCGTCCTTCGGCGTCCTGGTCGCGATCTTCCAGTGGGGCTGGGGCCTCAGCCTCCTGGGCCTCGGCAAGGAGGGCCCGATCAACGCCTTCCTGCCGGTCATCATGCTGTCCCTGCTCTTCGGCCTCTCGATGGACTACCAGGTCTTCCTGGTGAGCCGGATGCACGAGGAATGGGTGCACACACGGGACAACGCGCGCGCGGTGCGCGTCGGCCTCGCGGAGACCAGCCGGGTCATCAACTCCGCGGCCCTGATCATGGTGTGCGTGTTCATGGCGTTCGTCCTCAGCGGCGACTCGGGCGGGGCGGTGGCGGGCGTGGGCCTCGCCGCCGCGGTGGCGCTGGACGCCTTCATCCTCCGTACGGCCCTGGTGCCGGCCGCGATGCATCTGCTGGGCAAGTCCAACTGGTGGCTGCCGGGCTGGCTGGAGCAGCGGCTCCCGCACCTCGCGGTGGAGCCCAAGGAGGACGCGGAACCGCTTGGCTCGGACGGTCCCTCCTCCGTCGTCCACGGCTTCATCCGCACCGTCGACGGCGACCCGGTGGAGGGCGCCTCGGTGACCCTGCGGACGAAGGGCGGGCGTCAGCTGGACCGCGTGACCTCACTGGCGGACGGCTCGTACATCGTGTCGGTGCCGGGCCCGGGCACGTACCTGCTGGCGACGAGCGCGGCCTCGTACGGCTCGAAGGCCACCCAAGTGGTCGTCGCGGACGCGCCCCTGGTGTACGACGTCGAGCTCGCCGAGGACGAGGTGGACGCCGTGAACTGATGCCGCGGCGCCAGGGCGTGTCGCCCTAGGACTTGCCGGGGGTGGGCAGCACCCTGGTCATCCCCGGCAGGAAGTCCGTGAACAGCTCGTGCACCTCCCGCACCAGGGGCCGTAGCACCCGGAAGCGGGCCAGGGACACCCCGCGCGCGGTGATCCGCGCCCCGCGCTCGGCCAGCCGGTAGCTGCGCTCCCGTCCCTCGGTCCGGTCGAAGATCCAGTACAGGACGAGGCCCATCTGGGAGAGCCACATCAACTCGGGGAGGATGTCGCGCAGTTCCTCCGGGACCTTGGTCTTGGTCGCACCCGCGAGGACCTCGCGGTGGACGGAGATGGCCTCCACGCGCGCGTGCTCCGACTCGGGGGAGAAGGGGCTGAGGGGGCTGTCCGGGTCGGCGGCGTTCTTGAAGAACTGGACGGCGAACTCGTGGTACGGCGTCGCGATGTCCAGCCACACCTTCAGCACGCCCGCCAGCCGCGCCTCCAGCTCGGTCTCCCGGTCCAGGACCTCCCGGATCGCCACCCGGTGCTCGGCGGCGAGACGGTCGTAGAAGCCCTGGATCAGGTGTTCCTTGCCGGCGAAGTAGTAGTACGCGTTGCCGACGGAGACCCCGGCCTCCTGGGCGATGGCCCGCATGGTGGTCTTGTCGTAACCCCGCTCCTGGAACAGCCTCATGGCCGTCTCCAGGATCAGCGCGCGAGTCTGCTCGGACTTCGTGGACGGCGAGGTGCCTTCGTCGGGGGGCTCGTTCTTTGCGGACACGGACAGAGAGCCTACGGGGTGACGCAGGCGCCGTCGCCGCAGCCCGGGGCGGTGTAGGTCCAGCCATGGGCGGGGTCGTACGACCATCCGTCCGCCCGCCGGTACCCCTTCCCGCCCCACTGACGCTGCCTCTGTTTCTGCTGCGCGCCCCGCCACTTCGCCGCCGCCAGCAGCGCCCCCTTGGCGAAGGGCGCCCCCGCCGGCGTGCTCAGCCGGTGGGCGAGCGGCCGGTGCTCGCGCAGGGCCCACAGGGTGACGATCCAGGCGGCGGTGCCCCGGTACACCTGCCCCGAGTCACCCACGACGGTGATGTCGTCCAGGGTGGCCCGGTGGTCGAGAGCCGGGAAGCGCTGCCGGGCCCGCTCCGACGCCGCGGGGACGAACTCCAGCGGCACCAGCTGCGGCTGCCGCGTCAGCCAGTCGCGCAGGAAGGCGCAGAGCGAGCAGTCGGCGTCGTAGAGGACGGTGAGCCGGCGGACCGGGACCATCGGGACCCGGTCCGCCGTACCCCCGCTCACGCCCCCGCCTGCGGGGCGACCCAGTCCTGCGGGCCGACCGGCGGCATCTGCTCGCGCTCCATGACACCGCGCCGGCGGATCTTGTTGAGGACGTACACATTGCCCAGGTGCATCACACCGAGCACCAGCAGCACCACGCCGAGCTTGGTCGACAGGGCCTCGAAGATGCCGCGGGTGTCCTCGATCGTCTGGTCGCCGCTCAGGTACAGGGCGACGAAGCCGAGGTTGACGAGGTAGAAGCCGACGACCAGAAGGTGGTTGACGGCGTCGGCGAGCTGTTCGTTGCCGCGCAGGACGTCGGAGAGGAAGACCCGTCCGTTGCGGCTGAGCGTGCGGGCCACCCAGATGGTCAGACTGATGCTGACCAGCAGGTAGATGACGTAGGCGATGACCGTGCGGTCCATGCCCCACCCCTTCTTGAACGCGTTCAAAACGCTGACAGGGATGACTCTAGACCTATTTTTGAACGTGTTCAACCAAGAGGTCGGCGCGCTCTGTCGCGCGCTCCCCGTTGCGCTCCCTGTCGCGCTCCCCGGCGTCTCCTCAGGGGCGGCGCCCCAGCTCCGGCCGTTTGGTGTAGTCCGTGAAGCCGAGGACGTTCCCCCATGGATCGGCGATCTCGACCGTCCAGCCGGTGGCCGCGGGGAAGGGTTCGTCGAGGGGGGTGATGCCCGCCGCCGCGAGCGCCCTGGCCGCAGTCCGCGCGTCGGGGACCTCGATCCACAGGCGTGGGGAGGGCCAGGGCGGCGGCCGGTGCCCCAGCCCGTCCTCCTGTCGCAGGAGGACGCCCGGCGTCTCGGCCCCGACCTTCAGCAGGGCGATCCCGGCCTCGTCGAAGCGGAATCCCACCGTGAACCCGGCCCGCTCGTAGAACCCGACGGCCTCGCCGAGGTCGCCGACGGGCAGCAGCAGGTTGTCGAACCCGAGCAGTTCGTACGACTCGTCATCTGACATACCGTCAGAATAGGTGCCGAGTCACCCGGAACCCGTGATTGTCAGTGGCGGCCCGTACTGTCGTCGGCATGGCAATCGTGACGTTCGTCGACGAGACGACTGCGGGGGAGCGGGGCACGGGCTGGGAGCTCGAGGTCGCCGAGGAGCGGCTCGCCGTGCGTGAGCTGATCCGGCGCCGGGTGTTCCAGGAGGTCGCCGAGTACAACGCGCGCACACCGGGCGTGTTCCAGGGGCTGGTGCAGCCCGAGGACGCGGAGCGCGTGCTGAACGGGTACGCGCTGCGGACGCCGCGCCGCATAGACCCCGAGACCCAGACGGAGCTGGCGCTGCGGGCCTTCGCCGGGAACGGATTCCTGGTGCTGGTCGGCGACCGCCAGACCACCGAGCTCGACGAGGAGATCGAGCTCGCGCCGGGCACCGAGGTCACGTTTCTCAAGCTGGTACCGCTGGTGGGGGGATGACGGTGGGGGAGATCCAGAAGTACAAGGACCTGATCGGGCGGCGGGTCGCCGACGGTGAGCTGGGCGAGCTGGCCGTCGACATGCTCAAGGCGGCGGCCGCCAACGACGGCCACTGGAACGGCCTGTGGGCCGGAGTGCTCGACCGCCTGCGCCAACTGCCGGCCGAGGTCCGGGGACCGCTCGCCGACGCCCTCGTGGCGCTCCACCATTCGCTGAGCGAGGAGTCGCCGGCCAGGGACCGTGCCCTGACGCTCGTCGGCATCCTGGCCCGCGGACTGCCCGAGGACCGCCTCTCCACGGAGCGGCTCAAGGCCCTCGACCGGCTCTCGCGACAGCACGGCCACTGGTACGGCTCGCACTCCGCCCTTCTCGCCGAGGGCGAACTGGCCGTCGGCCGCCCCCTGGCGCCCGCCGTCGTCGCCTTCTACCGCCGGGCCGCCCTGGACGCGTACCTCGACCGCGACGACCCGGTGGTCCTGCTGTCGAAGAAGCTCACCGAGCCCGTCCTCAACGTCGGCGAGCAGTGGGCCGAACAGGCTCTCGGCGACGCCGTCGGAGCGGACTGGCAGGCCCTGCTCGCCCACCTCGTCACCGCCACCGCCTCCAAGCCCAGCCCCAAGTGGGACCAGCGGGCCCGCACCCTCGTGGAGGCGCTCGGCGCCGACCGCGTCCGCGCCACCGCCCTGCCCTGGCTCGCGCTCGTCGGCCGCCCCAGGACCTTCCCCCTGGAGGAGGGGTACGAGTCGGACCCGGTCAACCACACCTACGACCCGTACAACGCCAACGCGCTGCGCGGCCTCGCCTGGCTGGTCTCCCTCCTCCCGCCGCACCCCGACACCGCCCGCGCCCTGGGCGTCCTCGTCGAGACCTCCCTTCGGAAGGTCCCCGGTGTGGGCCCGCGCAACCCGAAGGTCGCCAACGCCGCCGTGCTCGCGCTCTCCTGGTTGGACGGCGAGGCCGCCCTCGCCGAACTCGCGCGCCTCGGCACCCGGTTGACGTACAAGGCCACCGCGAAGCTCGTCGACACGGCTCTGGAGAACCGGGCCGCCGCCCTCGGCCTCGGCCGCGAGGAGATCGAGGAACTCGCCGTCCCCGCCTACGGGTTGACGGAGGTCGGCCGTGCCGAGCACCGGCTCGGGGACGTCACCGCCGTCCTCGGGATCGACGGCACGAGGTGCCTGCTGGGCTGGCGCGGCGCGGCCGGCAAGACCCTGAAGAGCGTCCCCGCGGCCGTCCGCCGCGACCACCCGGAGGAGCTCAAGGAGCTCAAGGCCGCCGTCAAGGACATCGACAAGATGCTCTCGGCGCAGAGCGAACGGCTGGACCGCCAGTTCCTCGCCGACCGCACCTGGTCCTACGACACCTGGCGCGAGCGCTACCTGGACCATCCCCTGGTCGGCACACTCGCCCGCCGCCTCCTGTGGACGGTCGACGACAGGACCGTCGGATACGCGGACGGCGCTCTGCGCACGCTCACCGACGACCCCGTCACCGAAGGGGCCGAGGTCCGGCTCTGGCATCCCGTGGGCCATGAGCCCGCCGAGATCGTCGCCTGGCGGGACTGGCTGGAGCGGCACGGCATCACCCAGCCGTTCAAGCAGGCCCACCGTGAGGTGTACCTCCTCACGGACGCCGAGCGCGCGACAGGCACGTACTCGAACCGCTTCGCCGCGCACATCCTGCGCCAGCATCAGTTCAACTCACTGGCCGCGATCCGTGGTTGGCGCAACAGGCTGCGCCTGATGGTCGACGACGAGCTGCCGCCGGCCATCCGCGAGCTGCCGCGGTGGGGGCTGCGCGCCGAGTACTGGATCGAGGGCGACGGCGAGAACAGCGACGACATCACCCACGGGTCCGGAAGCTTCCTGCGCCTGCGCACCGACCAGGTCCGCTTCTACCCCCTCGACGCGCCGCAGAACTGGGCGCACTGCTGCGGCGGCGAGTACCGCATGTGGCTGCGGGACGGCGCCGATCCCGTCGACGCCCTTCCCCTCACCGCCATCCCACCCCTCGTCCTGTCCGAAGTCCTGCGCGACGTCGACCTGTTCGTCGGAGTGGCCAGCGTCGGCAACGACCCGACCTGGCAGGACGGCGGCCCCGGCGGCCGCTTCCGCGAGTACTGGTCGGGCTACAGCTTCGGCGCGCTGGGCCAGAGCGCGGAGACCCGCAGGGCCCTGCTCGAACGCCTGATACCCCGCCTCGCGATAGCCGACCGCTGCTCCGTCGAGGGCCGCTTCCTGCACGTGAAGGGCGAACGCCACACCTACAAGATCCACCTGGGCTCCGGCAACATCCTGATGACCCCGAACGACCAGTACCTGTGCATCGTCCCCGCCTCCAACCCAACCGCCCCACAGACGGGTTACCTGCCGTACGAGGGCGACCGGATGCTGGGGGTGATCCTGAGCAAGGCGCTGCTGCTGGCGAACGACCTGAAGATCACGGATCGTACGATTCTGAGCCAGCTCTAGGACGCCGGAGGGCCCCGTTTCCGAAGTGACGGAAACAGGGCCCTGAGGTGAAGCGAGGGGGCGGTCAGAAGCGGCGGGTGATCAGTGCCCTCTTCACTTCCTGGATCGCCTTTGTGACCTCGATGCCGCGGGGGCAGGCGTCCGTGCAGTTGAAGGTGGTGCGGCAGCGCCAGACGCCGTCGCGGTCGTTGAGGATCTCCAGGCGCTGCTCGCCCGCCTCGTCACGCGAGTCGAAGATGAAGCGGTGCGCGTTGACGATGGCGGCCGGGCCGAAGTACTGGCCGTCGTTCCAGAAGACCGGGCACGAGGACGTGCACGCGGCGCAGAGGATGCACTTCGTGGTGTCGTCGAAGCGCTCGCGGTCCTCCGCCGTCTGGAGGCGTTCCCGCGTCGGCTCGTTCGTGTCCTTCGTGATGAGGAAGGGCATGACGTCCCGGTACGCCTGGAAGAACGGCTCCATGTCGACCACGAGGTCCTTCAAGACCGTGAGGCCCTTGATGGGCTCGACCGTGATCGGCTTCTCGGGGTTGATGTCCTTGATGAGGGTCTTGCAGGCGAGGCGGTTCTTGCCGTTGATGCGCATGGCGTCGGATCCGCAGATGCCGTGGGCGCAGGAGCGGCGGAAGGTCAGCGTGCCGTCCAGGTCCCACTTGATCTTGTGGAGGCCGTCGAGGACGCGTTCCCTCGGGTCGATCTCCAGCTGGAAGTCTTCCCAGACCGCCTCCGCCGAGACCTCGGAGTTGAAGCGGCGGATGCGAAAGGTGACCGTGATGTACGGGGAGTCGGCGAAGCCGGGCTCGGGCGCTCCGGCCGCGTCCGCCTTCTCCAGAGTCGGGGTTGCCATCAGTACTTACGCTCCATCGGCTGGTAGCGGGTCTGGACGACCGGCTTGTAGTCGAGACGGATGGACTCGGTGCCGTCGTCGCCCACCTCGCGGTACGCCATGGTGTGGCGCATGAAGTTGACGTCGTCGCGGTTGGGGTAGTCCTCGCGGTAGTGACCGCCGCGGGACTCCTTGCGGGCCAGCGCGGAGACCGCCATGACCTCGGCGAGGTCAAGCAGGTTGCCGAGCTCGATGGCCTCCAGCAGGTCCGTGTTGAAGCGACGGCCCTTGTCCTGGATCGACACGTTCTTGTAGCGCTCGCGCAGCTCGGCGATCTTCTCGACGGCCGTCTTGATCGTCTGCTCGGTGCGGAACACCATGACGTTGGCGTCCATGGTCTCCTGCAGCTCGCGCCGCAGGACCGCCACCCGCTCGGTACCCGTGGAGGAGCGCAGCGCCTCCACCTGGGAGACGACCAGCTCCGCCGGGTTCTCCGGCAGCTCGACGTAGTCCGCCTTCTGGCTGTACTCCGCCGCGGCGATACCGGCCCGGCGGCCGAACACGTTGATGTCCAGCAGGGAGTTCGTGCCGAGACGGTTCGCGCCGTGCACCGACACGCACGCGACCTCGCCGGCCGCGTACAGGCCGGGGACGACGGTCGTGTTGTCGCTCAGGACCTCACCCTCGACGTTCGTCGGGATGCCGCCCATCGCGTAGTGCGCGGTGGGCTGGATCGGGATCGGGTCCGTGTACGGCTCGATGCCCAGGTAGGTGCGGGCGAACTCGGTGATGTCGGGCAGCTTGGCGTCCAGCTGCTCCGGCGGGAGGTGCGTGAGGTCGAGGTAGACGTGGTCGCCCTCGGGACCGCAGCCGCGGCCCTCGCGGATCTCCGTGTAGATCGACCTCGACACCACGTCGCGCGAGGCGAGGTCCTTCATCACCGGCGCGTACTTCTCCATGAAGCGCTCGCCGTCCTTGTTGCGGAGGATGCCGCCCTCACCGCGGGCGCCCTCCGTCAGCAGGATGCCCATGCGCCAGATGCCGGTCGGGTGGAACTGGAAGAACTCCATGTCCTCCAGCGGAAGACCCCGGCGGTACACGGCGGCCTGGCCGTCACCGGTCAGCGTGTGCGCGTTCGACGTCACCTTGAAGAACTTGCCGCAGCCGCCGGACGCGTAGATCACGGCCTTCGCCTGGAAGACGTGGATCTCGCCGGTCGCGAGCTCGTACGCCACGACACCGGCCGACTTCTTGACGCCGTCGACCTCGGTGATCAGCTGGTCGAGGACGTAGAACTCGTTGAAGAACTCCACGCCCTCTTTCACGCAGTTCTGGTACAGCGTCTGGAGGATCATGTGGCCGGTGCGGTCGGCCGCGTAGCAGGACCGGCGGACCGGCGCCTCGCCGTGGTTGCGGCTGTGACCGCCGAAGCGGCGCTGGTCGATGGTGCCGTTCGGGGTGCGGTTGAACGGCAGGCCCATCTTCTCCAGGTCGAGGACGGAGTCGATGGCCTCCTTCGCCAGGATCTCGGCGGCGTCCTGGTCGACCAGGTAGTCACCGCCCTTGACCGTGTCGAAGGTGTGCCACTCCCAGTTGTCCTCCTCCACGTTGGCCAGCGCGGCGGCCATACCGCCCTGCGCGGCGCCCGTGTGGGAGCGGGTGGGGTAGAGCTTGGTCAGCACGGCGGTGCGGCTGCGCTTCGTCGACTCGATCGCGGCGCGCATGCCCGCGCCGCCGGCGCCGACGATGACGGTGTCGTACTTGTGGATCTTCATGAGTCTCGTAACCCCGTGCCTAGCGGATGTTCGGGTCGAAGGTGAAGATCACCAGCGTGCCCAGCAGGATGGTGAACACCGTGGCCGTGTAGAGCAGGCCCTTGAGCCACAGGCGGGTGTTCGCGCGCTCCGCGTAGTCGTTGATGACCGTGCGCAGGCCGTTCGCGCCGTGCAGCATCGCGAGCCAGAGCATCAGCAGGTCCCAGACCTGCCAGAAGGGGCTCGCCCAGCGGCCGGCCACGAAGGCGAAGCCGATCTTCGACACACCGCCGTCCAGGACCAGCTGGATCAGCAGGTGGCCGAGGACCAGGACGACCAGCACGATGCCGGACAGCCGCATGAACAGCCAGCCGTACATCTCGAAGTTGCCCCGGGTGGACTTCGGGGACTTCTTGGTGCGCTTGCGCGGGGCCTCGATGAGGGGCGCCGGGTTGTTGACGTTGTAGAGGGACCCGCCCTCGACGGGGCCGACGCCGGAAGCGGTGGATTCAGTGGTCGCCATGGGTGTCAGCTCCCGAACAGTTCACGAGCGGCGTGGCCGAGGACGGGGTAGATCGCCCCGACCATCAGCACGACCCACAGGCCTACGACGGACCAGAGCATCTGCTTCTGGTAGCGCGGGCCCTTCGACCAGAAGTCGACGGCGATGACGCGCAGGCCGTTGAGCGCGTGGAAGAGGATGGCGGCGACGAGGCCGTACTCCAGCAGTCCGACGATCGGCGTCTTGTACGTGGCCACGACCTTGTCGTAGGCCTCGGGAGACACACGGACGAGAGCGGTGTCCAGCACGTGAACGAACAGGAAGAAGAAGATGAGGACGCCGGTGACTCGGTGAGCCACCCAGGACCACATTCCTTCCCGGCCGCGGTACAGCGTTCCAGCCGGCACGGAAGTCCCTCCGGGAGCGGGGATTGGGGCCGCGCCGGCTTGTGCTGTCGGTCGGGCCCGGCCGGGTACGGTCCACCGGCCCCCAGCATCCTAACGACGGTTGCCTGCGGCTCTTACGCCGGGCCTACCGGTGTGATCAAAGTGGCACGCGGATGGGTGAGTTTTGCGGCATCTGGGGTGGGCTGTTCTGTTATCTGCCGGGTGCGGGCCGTGGTGGATCGCTCGCGCTCACCGGGCGGCAGCCGCGCATGTCACGGCCCCGCGCCCCTGAGGAGGTCCATCAGCCGTGCCTTTGCCAGGCGCCGGAGCTCCTCGGCGGCCACCACCCGTTCCTCCTCCGGATCGTTCGTCAAGCGTGACCGGATGGCTTCCAGTACGTGATCCAGGACGCGGGTCGGTGGCAGGCCGTCCAGGCAGACGACGAAGGCGTGGCCGAACTTCGCCTCGTAGGCGGCATGCGCGGCACTCATGGCGGTATGCGCCACCGAGTACGTTCCGTCGGGCAGTGTCGGCAGTGTCTCGGCGGCCAGGGCTTCCGCCAGATCCCCGCGCGAGAGGTCGTACGCCGCCTCGTCGCACGCCGCCAGCAGCGACTCGGCGTCCGGGTAGGGCCGATGGTCGGCGACGCGGTTCGCCCAGCGGAGGCTGCGCAGACAGTCCAGGAGGAGTTTGTGGACCTCTTCGACTGGCGCGTTGTTGAACGCGTCGAGGATCGTGGGCAGGGTCGGTATGGCCGGCCGGCCAGGGAGGTGTGTGGGCGTCACGTGTGTTTCGGCAGAGGAAGCTGTGAGGGGTGTTGCGTCACGTTATCGGGAGTGGACGTGACATGTCCGAGGGATGCCCGGATTTCACCCGCAGGGGAGAGTTCCGGACCGGGTGGTGGACGCATCCCGTCGTCCGAGGGTCTTAGGTTGAAACCGTGAGTCAGCACAGGCGCCGGCGTCCGGCGCGGAACGTGAAGACCGGGGTCCTGATCGGCGCGGCGATGGCCGTGACGGTCGGGGCCGGAGTGAGCCTGGGCCTGTGGGCCTCGGGGGACGGGGACAGCAGCCCGGCGGGGGCTGCGCGGGAGCAGCGGCCCTCCGCCGGGAGATCGGCCGGGTCGTCCAGCGCGGGGCGCGCGGCGCAGCCCTCGCCCAGTCCCAGCCGCTCGTATCCGCTGTCGCAGGCGCCCCGGACCATTCCCGCCGTCCAGTCCCACACGGCGGCCCGGGGGCCCGGCTGGCGGCCGGCGCGCGGTGAGCGGGTCGTGGTGAACGACGCGCGGCTGGCCGACGAGGGGCGGCTGATCGCCTCCGAGCTGGGCCTCACCTACGCCGGTGAGAAGGACGACGTGAAGGCCGGCGACGTGCGGCTCGCGGTGGACGGGGCCGGCGGGGCGAACCCGGAGTCGTACAGCATGACCGTGCGCGGCGGGCGGGTGAGCATCAGCGGGCCCGGCGACACGGGTGTCTTCTACGGCACCCGGACGCTGAAGCAGGAGGTGCGCGGCGCCGGGAGCGCGCCCGAGGGGGTCGTGCGGGACCAGCCGGCCAAGCCGGTGCGCGGGTTCATGCTCGACATGGCGCGCAAGTACTTCACCGCGGGGTGGATCGAGGACCGGGTGCGGGAGCTCGGCGACCTCAAGTTCAACCAGCTGGGGCTGCACTTCTCCGACGACCAGGGGTTCCGGATCGAGTCCGACAGCCATCCCGAGATCGTGTCGGGGCAGCATCTGACCAAGGCCGAGGTCAGGCGGATCGTCGCGCTCGCGGCGAGCCGGCACATCACGATCGTGCCCGAGATCGACTCGCCCGGGCATCTGGGGGCGGTCCTCGCCGCTCATCCGGATCTGCAGCTGCGCAACGCGCAGGGGGTCGCCGCGCAGGGCGCGATCGACATCTCCAAGCCGGGCGCCGCCAAGATCGTCGACGACCTGCTGAACGAGTACGCCGACCTCTTCCCGGGCGGCCAGTGGAATCTGGGCGGTGACGAGTACCGGGCGCTGATGGTGTCCAGCCCGGCCGTGTCCTACCCGCAGCTGGCCGCCGCCGCAAAGGAGGCCTACGGCTCCGGGGCGACCGTCTCCGATCTGACCACCGGGTGGCTCAACGACCGGGCCAGGACCGTGCGCGCCCACGGCAAGACCATGCGGGTGTGGAACGACGGGTTCTTCCGGGGCACCTCCGTGCAGCCGGCCAAGGACCTCCAGGTCGCGTACTGGACCGGCAAGGAGATCGGGGCGCGGCAGCCCGCCGAGTACCTGAGCGCGGGGCGGAAGGTCGTCAACTACAACGACGAGTTCTTCTACTACGTGCTCGGACAGCCGAACCGGTTCTACTACCCGACCGGCGAGCGGATCTACGAGCTGTGGACGCCACGGGTCGTGCGGGGCACGGTGGCCGTGCCGGCGAGGTACGACGGGCAGATCCTCGGCGGGTCCTTCGCCGTGTGGTGCGACTTCCCCAACGCGCAGACGCAGAACCAGGTCGCGGCCGGGATCCGGATGCCGCTGCGGGCCACGGTGCAGAAACTGTGGGATTCCGGGCGGCCGTCGCTGTCCTGGAGCCAGTTCAGGGCGCTGGCCGCCCGGCTGGGCTGATCCTGTTGCCCCATACGGCTGTGAACTGCCGTACGACTGTGGTGTATTCGGTGCGAGCCGCAGTCGAGGAGCCGTGGGGGAGCGGGACATGGGCTACTGGGGGTACTACGTCGTGGCGCGCAGCGAGCGGCCGCTCGCCGAGCTGGACGCGCTGGCCGGGGCGAAGGAGGGCATGGAGCTGCGGGTGGAGGCGCCCGGCGGCTGGCAGGTGTGGGAGTACCCGAGCGGGGACGGCGACATCGGCAGCATGAACGTGCTCGCCGCGCAGACGGGGGCGCCGGCGCTCTTCGGGTACGTCATGGACAGCGACTGCGTGGTCGTCGAGGCGGCGGGGCCGCGGAGCGGGGCGTGGACCACCTGTCTGGCGCGGGCGGCAATGGCCGGGTATCTCGACGCGGGGAACGAGGGGCTGACCCTCGAGGACTACTTCCTGGAGCCGCGTGACGCGGCGGAGCGGGCCGTCGCCTGGGCCGAGGAGGCGGGGCACGGCGTGGAGCCCGAGCCGCTGGTGGACGTGCTGACCGCCGAGCCCGATCCCCTGGCCGAAAACCTCTTCTTCCGGCTTCTCGACCGGCTGGGCGTGGTCCCGCTGTGACACTCACGAGCCGTCGCACGCAGTAAGGGGAAGTGCGGGCTCCGTTAAGGACGGGGCCCGGTTTCACCCTGTAAGCGCCCGCAGAGGGAGACGTGGATGAGCCTGGTGGAGCTGATCGCTCAGGCCGACGAACGCGGACTGGCCGCCAGCGGGTTGGCTTGTTTGGATCGGTGCGTGCCGTTGCTGGGGGGTGACGACGAGGTCCTGCGGCCGCTGTGGGCCGACCTCGCGGACGACGCTGGCGGCGAGGCGTGGGGTGAGCTGCTGGAGCAGGTACGGGGGAAGCTGCCTCTCGACGACGGCACGGGCGGTGACTCAGGTACGGACTCCGGTGCGGGCTCGGGTACGGACGAGGTGGTGCTGCTCGCGCGCCGCATGCTGGAGGCCGCGCCCGCCGCGTGGGGCACGGGCGAGGTGCGGATGTGGGCCGACGCGTGTTCGGTCGCCGCGCTGCAGATACACCGGCTGCTCGATCCCCAGGGCGCCACCGCGCCGGTCAACGGTCCGCGGGAGGGCCGTACGGAGGGGATGTCGCCGCTCGTCGCCGCGGAGTTGCGCCGCCAGATCGCCGTTCTCGAACTGCTCGCGGGGCGGGGGGCGGCCGGGGTGCGGCCGGCGTTGGAGGTGTCCACGGAGGGACGGCGTGTCCTGCGGGCCGTCGTCTCGCGCCGGGCCCGCCGGAGGTAGCCCGCCGGAGTGGGGGGCCCGCCGGCGCCGGTGGGGCGCGAGATCTATGGCGGCTCCGGCACGCGGCACTTGACCACCGCATCTCCGTACTCGGCCGTCCTCTCGTAGAACGCCGTCAGGTCGCGATGGGCCGACGCGAACAGGTCGTGGAGGCCGGGGTCGGCCCCGGCCCGCCTCCAGAGCGCCTCGAAGTCGGCCGACGCCAGATAGGCCGCCGTCTGCGCCGCCCGGGCGGCCGACAGCAGGAGGAAGGGTCTGGGGCCGATCGGGGTCCCGCCCAGGACCACGTCGGTTCCGGGGTACAGGGCGTCCTGGTCCAGGTAGTGCCGGTCCAGCATCTCCTCCCGGTGGCGGTCCAGGCGCAGGCGCAGCGCGTCCCAGTCGTCCTCGAACAACCGCTGGAACCAGTGCTCGCTGTTGCGCAGGGCGGACGGATGTACGGCGCGGAGGTGGAAGTACGTGCTCATCAGTGACAGGAGCGCACGGGAGGGGCGAAGCGTCACTGTTGTGTGGGCGTCATGGGGCGGACCTGGGGCGGTCCTGCACCGGTCTCGGGAAGTGTCCGGAATGCGCGTGACGCGGCGCCCGCCGTCCCCGCTCCTGTCTGTGTGACTACCTTCCACGAGACGACCAGGCCGAACGCGGCGACCAAGCCCGTGCGCTGGGCGGCGGACACGGTGGCGGCGATGCGCGAGGGCGCGCGGCTGCGCCTCGACTACTCGGCGCAGAGCCTGTGGCGCGTCGACCGGATGATCGACGAGATACGGCGGGAGGGCGCGCCGTACGCGGCCGTGGACAAGGCGCTGCGCGGGTTCGGGGCCTACGCCGGTGAGGTGATCGTGCGTCAGACGGGCGCCGAGTGGTGGACGAGCGGGGGTGAGCACTGGGTGCGGACGCCGGACGGCCGGATGTGGGACCCGGTGGACGAGGCGCGGCGCTGCTTTCTCGGTGACGGCTCGCTGCGGTTGCTCTGTCGGGACGCGGTGGCAAAATCGACGTAATAAGAGACGCTGCCGTTCCCAAGCGGGTGTGACCGAGCGCACGATGGGGGCATGGCCGACAACCGACGCTGGTGGGCTCTCGTCGTCATCGCCCTCGCCCAGCTGATGGTCGTTCTCGACATGACCATCGTCAATATCGCCCTGCCCTCCGCCCAGGCCGCCCTGCACATGTCGGACGGCAACCGGCAGTGGGTCATCACCGCCTACACCCTGGCCTTCGGCGGGCTGCTGCTGCTCGGCGGCCGCGTCTCCGACCTGGTCGGACGCCGGACCACCTTTGTGATCGGGCTGCTCGGCTTCGCCGCCGCGTCCGCGCTCGGCGGGGCCGCCGCCAACTCCGGGATGCTGTTCGGGGCCCGGGCCCTGCAGGGTGTGTTCGCCGCGCTGCTCGCGCCGTCCGCCCTGTCGCTGCTCGCGACGACGTTCACCGACCCCAAGGACCGCGGGAAGGCGTTCGGCATCTTCGGCGCCATCATCGGCGCGGGAGCGGCGGTGGGTCTGCTCGCGGGCGGCTTCCTGACCCAGTACCTGAACTGGCGCTGGTGTCTGTACGTCAACGTCCCCATCGCCCTGATCGCCTTCTTCGGCGCCATGGCCCTCCTCCCGCCCGGTGAGCGGCGCCCCGACGCCCGCCTCGACGTGCCGGGCGCGCTGCTCGGCTCGGCGGGGATGCTCTCGCTCGTCTACGGCTTCTCCGAGGCGGAGTCCAGGGGGTGGAGCGACGGCCTGGTGCTGACGCTGCTCGGGGCCGGGGTCGTACTGCTCGCCGCGTTCGGGCTGTGGCAGACGCGGGCGCGGGTGCCGTTGCTGCCGATGTCGGTGGTGAAGGACCGCCAACGCGTGGGCGCCTTCCTGACCGTGCTGTGCACCACCATCGGCATGTTCGGCGTCTTCCTGTTCCTGACCTACTACATGCAGGGCGTCCTCGGATACTCGCCGGTCAAGACGGGCGTCGCCTATCTGCCCATCACCGTCGGAATGATCATCGGGTCGACGCAGATCGCGGCCCGGCTGCTCAACAGGGTGCCGCCGCGGGTCCTGATGGTGCCCGGCCTGCTGCTCGCGGCCGGCGCGCTGGCGATTATCGCGCAGGTGCGCACCGAGCCGGCGTACGCCTCGCACATCCTCCCCTCGATGCTGATGCTCGGGGCGGGCATGGGCACCGCGATGATGACGTCCGTGACCCTGGCCACGGGCGGGGTCGAGCCCCGCGACGCCGGAGCGGCCTCCGCGACCTTCAACACGGCCCAGCAGGTGGGCGGTTCGATCGGTACGGCCCTGCTCAACACCATCGCCGCGACCGTCACCGCGCGCTATCTCACGGCCCACGCGGGACCGGGGACCAACCCGAAGGAGCTCCAGGCGAACGCGCTGGTGCACGGCTTCAACGTGGCCACCTGGTGGGCCATGGGGGCGCTGCTGCTGGGTGCGCTGATCGCGGGCGTGGTCGTGGACGCGGAACGGGCGCCCACCCTCCAGGGAGCTGGAGAGCGGACGCCCGAGCCGGTGGAAACGCTGGGCTGACCTGGCTGACTACTTGATGTACACCAGGCCGTCCGTCGTGACCGTCGGGCGGCCGCTGGTGCCGACGACCACGATCTTCACGGTGTGCTTGGCACTGCTCGACCAGGTCTTCGTCCAGATCGCCTGACGGTAGGAGGTGGCCGAGGACTTCAGGTCCACGGTCGCGACCTTGGTGCCGTCGACATAGACGTACGCCTGACCCGAGGTGGAGGCCCGGCTGACCACCCAGGAGGCCGACCGGCCGGTGAACGTCCAGCTCAGGCTCGCGCCCTTGGAACCGCTGGAGTACGACTTGCCACCGAGGTAGCTGGAGGACGAACGGCTCGTCCACGTGCCGGACTTGGTGGCCGAGGTCTCCTGGAGGATCACCGGCGTGTACGACGGCGACGAGGTGCGGGTGTTGCCCGCGTAGTCGTACGCCTTCATCGACCAGATGCTCGCCGAGCCGGACTTGGCGGTGCTGCTGGAGGTGGTCGTGGTCGGGCCGAAGGTCGCCGTCGTCGGGGTCAGCAGGCTCACCGACTTCAGGGCCGCGCTGTCGGTGGCCTTCCAGGCCAGGGTGACCGGGATGGCGGTGGTGCTGACCGTGCCGGTGCGCAGGGAGATCTTCGGCGCGGTGGAGAAGGCCGGCGCGGTGGTGTCCGTGACGAACTTCAGCGACGAGGAGGTCGTCGTCTTGCCGGACTGGTGCACGGCCCGTACGGCCACGGTGTGGCTGCCCGCGGTCAGGGTGGCGCCGGCCGAGGTGGCCGTACCGGCGGCGGTCGCGGCGACCTTGCCGTCCACCAGCAGCTCGAACTTCGAGATCAGCGAACCCGGCGTGGTCGTCGACCACTTCACGGTGATCGCGCCCTTGGTGTAGTACGTCGACCCGGACAGGCCCGCGCCGGAGACCGAGCCGACCTTCAGGCCCTGCACCGGGCCGGACGCCCAGGCGCGGACGGTGGGCAGCTGGGCGTAGAGCGAGCCGCCGGGGCACTGGGTGTTGTAGCCGTCGCGGTGGCCGGAGACACGGTTGAAGGTGTAGCTGTTGCCGGCCGTGAAGCTCGTACCGAAGTAGTTGGTCTGGGTCGCGCCCGCCTTGAGCTGCACGGTCGTCGCCGGGTCGGCGTTGTACTGGCCGAGCTTCCACGCGGCGATCCGGGCGACCGACTCCAGGGCCGCGTCGGTGGCGCCGGTGGTGGTGTACTCGCCGAGGACCGCGATGCCGGCCGACTCACGGTTCCAGCCGTAGGTGTGCGCGCCGAGCACCGGGAGGCCGACACCGCCCTTGCGGCCCTCGAAGATCGTGCCGCACTTGTCGACCAGGAAGTTGTAGCCGATGTCGTTCCAGCCGTTGGTCTGCGTGTGGTACGCGTAGATGCCGCGCACGATCGCCGCGGAGTCGGCGCACGAGTAGTCGTTGGTGCCGTCCGTGTGGTGCACGAAGACGGCCTTCACATCGGCGTTGTACTCCGACGGGTCCGGGCTCAGCGACTCGTCCGCGCCCCAGCCCGAGCGGGAGACGATGGGCGGCTCCGGGACGGTCGAGGGGGGAGCGGTCGGGGTACTGGCCGAGGCGCTCGCGGAGGCGGAGGCCGAGGACGAGGCGGAAGCCGTGGCCGTGGCCGAGGCCGACGTCGAGTCGCCGGGCGACGCGCTCGCGCTGTCGGTCGGGGACACGGAGTCGCTCGGGGACGCCGAGTCGGTCGGCGACACGGAGTCCGTCGGTGAGGTGCTGTCGCCGGGGGACGCGCTGTCGCTCGGCGTCACGTCCTCCGCGTACGCGGCCGTCTCCACCTTCTGCTTCTGCTCGGCGGCGGTCGCCACGCCCGGGTCGACCAGGTTGACCTGGAGGCCCTTGGGCAGACCGGCGCTGGTGGAGCCGTCCTTGTGGACGACCTGGACCTGGACGCCGTCGGCCGGGCCCACCCACAGCGGCTCGGAGGCACCGCGCGCATCCGCGCCGGCCTCCGGGTCCTGCAGCGGGTCGACGTTCGTCTCCAGGTCCTGCCAGGCGCTCCACTCACCGGTCTCGATGCTGCGGGTGCGGACCTGGGCGGTGCCGTCCAGCCGCTTGGTCGGGCCCGTCCAGGAGACGCCGAGCATCGAGAACTGCTTGGTCGCCGTGCGCGCCAGCTCCCGCTTGCCGCCGCCGGCGCTCTTCAGCGAGAGGTCGTAGACCTTGACCGGTCGCTTGGGCTGTCCCTCGGCCGAGTGGCCGGAGGACGGACTGGCGACGGCGTACGACACCACGCCCCCACCGCCCAGGACCACCGCACCGAGCGTCAGCCAGGCCCTTCGCTTCATGCTCAGCGGTCTGTACGCGCGCGTCCCGCGTGGACTCAACTACCCCACCCCTAGAAAAAGGCCCCGAGCAGGGCCTCTGGAAAAGAGTTCCGGTGAACCCTTCTGACGAAAACTTACTTATACACAGCGTTGAGTGTTGGCCAAATGTCACTAGAGGTGCCTGTGGGGCTCCCGTTGCTCCGCCCGGTGCGACACGCCCGGGACGCCTGAGCAGCTGTGACACTTCGGTGGCTAGCGGCGCTGTTGACCGTGGAGGCGTGCGCACGGACGGGGTGGGCACCGGGCGGGCCCGGCAGGGCCCCCTCCGCACTCGTACGAACGAGGACTCTTGTTGGGCCAGGGACGGGAACCCCGCCGCGCGCAGGCGTACGACGGGGAGCTGGGCGCGGCCGTCGCGCGGGCCCAGGAGGGCGACGAGGCCGCGTTCGCGGTCGCGTACCGGATCGTGCAGCCCGGACTGCTGGGCTATCTGCGCGGGATCGTCGGCGACGACGCGGAGGACGTCGCCTCCGACGCCTGGCTGGAGATAGCCCGGGACCTCGGGCGCTTCCGCGGGGACGGCGCCGGGTTCCGGGGCTGGACGGCGACGATCGCACGGCACCGGGCGCTGGACCATCTGCGCCGGCTGAAGGTACGGCCCCGCTCCTCGGCCCTGGAGCAGGACGTCCTCGACCTGCCCGGCCGGCACACCACCCACGACGAGGCGCTGGAGGCCCTGTCCACGGAGCAGGCCCTCGCCCTGGTCCGCACGCTGCCCCGGGACCAGGCGGAGGCGGTGCTGCTGCGCGTGGTCGTGGGTCTCGACGGCCCCGCCGCGGCACGCGTCCTGGGCAAACGCCCCGGCGCCGTACGCACGGCCGCCCACCGGGGCCTGAAACGCCTCGCCGACCGCCTCGGCGCCGCGGGTGTGACACATGACGACCCCCGGACGCTGGGGGAGTCGAAATGAACGACACCGACGACAGACGCGTCAACTACGTCATGAGCGGCTGCAGCGGACGCGGCACGGGAACCGGCGGTTGTGCCGAGCCCGCCGGGGGCGCGGGTCGCGGTCGGCATGTCGGCGGCGCCGGCTGTGGTCGGGGTGCCGGGTGTCGCGGTCGTGACGGGACGGGCGAATCCGCCCCGTGCGCGGGTCGTGGCGGGGGTGTCGGGCGTGGCTTGGGCGTTGTGCGGGAGGGTGTCGGTGGCCGTGCCAGTGGTCGCCGGGGGGTTGTGAGCGGTGGCCGGGGCGGTGTCGAAGGGTGTCGGGCCGGTCGGGTGGGCGGTTGTGGCGCGGGTGGTGAGGGCGGCTCGGCCGTCATGGGCGGGAGGAGCGGCCGGGGGCTTCGGCTGTCGGGTGTGAACAGGTCGTCGGACATGGATGGATACGGGCATGGGTGAGCGGCAGAGCGGCGGGAGCGGTCCCGGTCGTCGGCGTGTGCACCCGGGGGCGGCGGAGCGGGGCGGCGGGGCCGAGGTCGAGGTCCTGCTCGCCGGGGCCATGCGCTCCGGTGCCCCGGACGGCGAGGGCGAGCGGCGGGCCGTGGCCGCGTTCCGCGCCGCCCGTGACGCCGGGGTGCACCGGGCGAGGACCCGCCGGCGGGACGACTGGCGGCCCCGCGAGCACCGGCGCGCCCGGCGTTCCCTCAGGGCCACGCTGACGCTCGCGCTGGCCGGGCTCACCGTCGGCGGCGTCGCGTTCGCGGCGATCGGTACGGCCGGGCACTCCGACGACGGCCACGCGGCCCGGCAGCGTGCACACCGCCCGGTCGGAACGACCGCGTCGGCCTCACCCGCGCCGGGTACCCCCAGCACCTCGGCGACCCCGGACCGTCCCGCCACGGCCAACGACACCGCGGCCCACTGCGCGGCGTACGAGCACGTCAAGGGCAACGGAAAGGCCCTGCAGTCGACCGCCTGGCAGCGCCTGATCACCGCGGCGGGCGGCGAGCGGAACGTCGCCGCGTACTGCGCGCGTCAGCTGGAGCAGGACACCCCGAAGAAGCCGAAGAAGCCGGCCCAGGGCAACTCCACGGCCGACGCCACCAACTCCACGCCGCCCAAGGGCACGACGTCGAAGAAGAAGTAGACGTCGGAAGAGAACCGACCGACGTGGCGGACCGCCCGTCCCTCGGAGACGGCCGGTCACATCCCATGGCGGTGAAGTCTCGGTCGGCCAAGCTCTGTGAGCCGGCCCGTCGACCCCCGTTCGGCCGCCGGAGGCGTTCGCACGAGACGGCCGGGGCCGCCACCCCCGGCCCGGTAGAAGCATGAAGGGCCTCTGACGCGTAAATAGATGCAGGTCAGGGTGGGGGCGGGCAGCACTGGATACCCGGTGGTCGTGGGGTCGGCGGGTGTATGGACCGCCGGTCAGGC